>JAHEBB010000783.1 GCA_024642575.1 Trueperaceae bacterium
TCACGCAGCGACCTCACGCTCTTGGGTCAGGCGCAAGAAAATGCCTTCCAAATTTTCATCGGTTCGTTGTTTTAAGTCTTGCATTTCGCCTTTGGCAGCAATCTGCCCTTTATGCAAAACGACAACTCTATCAGCAACTGCTTCGGCAACTTCCATAGAATGGGTGGTGAGTAAAACGGTGTTGCCTTTTAGGGCATAGTCTTTCATAAGCTCACGCACTTGCATGGCAGCTCTTGGGTCTAGCCCTACCATCGGTTCATCGATCACCAAAACGGCAGGCTCATGAATCATGGCAGCAATAAACGTTAGCTTTTGCCGCATGCCGTGCGAATAGGTTTCAATTAACTCATTGCCAAAGTCAATTAAGTCAAAAAACTCGAGCCAGTGTTGAGCTTTTGCGTCACTATCCGATACTTCGCGTAATTTGCATAAAAATCTAAGCAATTCTCGCCCGGTAAGTTTCTGATATAAATAGGGCCGATCGGGGACATAGCCTAGATTCATTTTGGCGTCAGTAGCTTGTTTCACGACATCAAAATTAGCCAGGCGAATATTTCCGCTGCTCGGGCGCAAAATACCTGTAATAGCCTTAATTGTAGTAGATTTTCCTGCCCCGTTAGGACCTAAAAGCGCCAGTACTTCGGCCGGGTACGCTGTAAAAGATATTCCTTTTACGGCTTGAACCCGGCCGTACTGTTTGGCAAAGTTATCGACCTGAATCATAGGTAAATACTACAGCGTCAGGCTTAAAATGCCAGTTTAGTTCTTCGCTTCTACCTCTGTAACCAAGGTATCAAAAGCAATATGAAGGGCATTATCGTTTGCTAGGCTAACAATCGCTTCTCCCTGAATGTCGCTTTGTTCGACGTTGTTACCTGTTGATACAAATTTAAAACTGCCATCTTCAGCTACCATAACTGAGCCTGCTGGCTCGCCATCGACACTAAACTCAATGACCTGTCCTGCACGCCCTTGACCCTCAAGCGAAACAAGATCGGGAAAGCGGGTATCTTCTGCGTAAACATCGGGCTTAATACCTATATGGCTAATGCTATTGCGGTTGGGTGTCAACCACTCAAATGAAACATAAGCCAGCTGTCCACCATTAGAAAGGGAAATAACATTTTGCGCGACGCCTTTTCCAAAGGTATCTTCACCGACCACAAGTGCCCTGCCATTTTCCTGTAAGGCCCCCGCGACAATCTCTGAAGCTGATGCTGAATTGTCATTGACCAATACCACCATAGGTAAATCAAACCACTGCGGGTCAGCGGCAGCCAAGCGCTGAGTTACCCCTTTCGAACGCTGAAAAACAATGTCGCCACTGTTTAGAAAAGCATCTGCAACTTCAATACCTTGCGAGAGTAAACCCCCGCCATTATCGCGTAAATCTAAGATGAGTGAGTCAATGCCTTCAGCCTTTAAATGGTTTAGTTGCTCCATCATTTGGTCATAAAGTTTTTGGTTGCTAAAGGTACTTAAGTGAAGGTAGCCGACTTTGTTGTCGAGCACAGTGGATTCTACTGAAACAATGGCAATTTCACCGCGAGTAATTAGAAATTCGATAGGACTATCTTCACCCTGGCGGAGCATTTTGATAGTTACTAAACTCCCTTTGGGACCGCGCACCAGATCGGCAACTTCACTAGGGCTTAAGTCGCTGACATCTGTGCCATCAACTTCAGAAAAAATATCACCACGGTGTACACCGGCTTGCCAGGCAGGGCCATCTTTATAGACATTTATAATTTCAACCCCCTTGCCCGTTTGCCTATTAAGCGGTGACAAAACCGCACCAATACCCTCAAAAGAACCACTCATGTCTTGATTACGCCTGGCGGTAGCCTCGGGGCTCGAGTAATAGGAGAAGCGATCATCCAGAGAATCAATCATGCCTTTGATAGCACCTTGAATAAGGGAATCATCGTTTACATCATTAAGATAATTGGATTTTAAAGCGCCGTAGACTTGCATAAGGGCTTGCCCAGAACTCGAAGCCAGAAATTCCTCTTCAAAATTGCGCGAAAGTTGTGCCTGAACAAAAATAGATAAAATAAATAAGCCAACAAAGGCAAACGTCCATTTACGTTTCATTGGACCTCCAAAATAAGACTCCTGAAAACTTACAACCTAAAATAAAGTCAAGGTGAAGCTTCTAAAGAATCAACTAACTATTCAGTATAAAG
>JAHEBB010000784.1 GCA_024642575.1 Trueperaceae bacterium
TGAGCAGGAAGGTTTTTATAAAGTTGCTGACAGGACTTGATACTGCGGTCTCCTAAAACATAGGCTACAACTTGTCTTGTTCGACGGCACAAGGCGACCCACAGCCAGATTTGTCGTTGCTTAGTGCCAACAAAACTCCAGAGTTCATCAAGCTCTAAAACATCACCTTCTTGAGCTGGATGGACACTGTCCCGAAAGCTAGGTAAAGCTCTGATGGCCTCATTAAGCCACCGCTTGATGGTTTTCCTTGATACCCCAAAGACTCGGGCTAAGCCTCTTAGGCTGATTCGTTCTCGCGTTGCTTTAAGGAGCTCTTGACGACTAGATGTTTTTTTTGAGGCTTGAGCACTCGACAGTTGCCACATGCTTTACACAAATATTGCTGATTGCCGTAGCGGTTCTTGCCATTCTTGACGATGTTTTCACTTCCGCAATCCCGACAGCTATACACGATTCTCTCTATTATCATTCCTCAGAATTTAGCTTATCTATCATGTACTTTGCTACCACTACCGAATTTTATGCTACCGCTTTCAGAAAGAAAATCTACGCTAGCATCAAAGACTTACAGGCTGATTTAGATACTTGGCTCGTGCACTACAACAATCAAAGAACGCATTCAGGTAGATTTTGTTATGGCAAGACCCCTATAGACACTTTCAGTCAATCTAAACATCTTGCTAAACTGAAGGAGTTGGATAACTATGACCTGACACTTTTAGACGCAGCTTAAAGTACATGTGTCAGATGATGTCTTGACTAGTACACGTAAGCGCTTCTCTTTACGATTCACTCTTATTGCCGCTATTTATAACTTTGAACTTGACCTTCCTTGACTTTTGCAAGAGGTCTAATGCATCAATCTTTATATCGGTGGTCATAATTCTCTAGAGGACGTTTGGCGATTACGCCTCATCAGACGGCTTGCACCTTCAACCCTCACAAATCCAAATTTTTCATACAAGCCATGCGCGTCACCAGTACTTAGTAGCCAAAAAACAGTTTGGAAATCTTCATGTGAAAGAATGTTGTTCATTAGTAATTTGCTTAGCCCTCGGCCTCGGTAAGGCTCAAAAATAAAAAAGTCGAGCAAGTAAGCAAGAACAACCTTATCGCTAATCACCCGAGCGAAGCCTAGCTGAACATCATCTTCATAAATGCCAAAGCAAACTGACCCTGCTATAGTGGCTTTCACTTCCTCTAAGCTCCGTCCTTTTGCCCAGTATGAACGGTTTGATATGAAATCATGAATGCTTTTTACATCAAGCTTTTCTTTATTTGTTGAGACACTATAGGTGTTACTTTCTTTCATAGTAATCCTTAATACGTTTGGGCATAAGTTTAGCCGCTTCTTTTGTTTTTAGATCTTATTTCGATAGGTTTAAAAGACGCTCATCACTTTTTGATGAGCGTCAGGAGGAAAGGAGGGAGAACTGGTTTAGGTGTATATATCTAATTTAGGTAACACTTATAGTTCCTAAACGTTTTTGGCGTTCTTGTTTACTTGCTTCATAATTAAACTTCTCTTCATGAATAACAACACCATAAGCAGCCTGAGCATGCTCTGTACTTATAATGCCTGACAACCAGTCTGCTTCAACTTGATCTAACGGTCGCTCGAGTGGGTCACCAATACCCCCACCACCGGGTGTTCTAACTGTTACCCATTCACCTTTAGACAAGCTGACGGGGTCTTCACGCTCTCTACTACCGTTTACCTCTACAAAAGCAGATGCACCAGCTTGGCCCTTGAGTAGACCAATGGGAGGATGTTCAATAAAATTAGGTCTAAAACCAAGGGTTAAAGGGTCATCGGATAGAGATATGAGTTTAACAATTTGCCCTGAACCCCCACGCTCTCGCCCTGGGCCTGCAGTATCCTGGGCAATTTCACGTTCAATTAAAACAGGCGCTCTAGTTTCAGCAACTTCCGTTGCAATCATGGTGCAGTTGGTCGGATAAACAGTGCAATCCCAGCCATCTCGCGCTCCTGTGGCACCCATGCCACCTTTAGGCATGAAAGTCATTGCGAAGTAACTACCATCTTTACGGTTACCTACCACTCGAAAAATAATATTATGACCACAGCCTGCCTGAACGTGTTCAGGAACAGCCTCTGCCAAAGCAGCATTAACTAAAGTACTAATATGTATCCCTGTGCGAGTTCTAGCAAATACAGGCACGGG
>JAHEBB010000785.1 GCA_024642575.1 Trueperaceae bacterium
CTGAAAAATTCAGTAATATCTGCGAGTCTAAGGTGATACCCGTCGCCCCGTTGCTGGGAGTGCTCGAGCTTAAAGTCGGTGCGGTAGTATCTGGTTTAGTGCTACTTGGGCTTTGACAAGAAACCATAAAGCCTATCAAGATCAGAAATAGTAATAGCTTTTTCATAATAAACCTCTTAATAGGCAATCTCTAAACGTAATGAGAAAACCAGACCCAGCAAGCTTTTGGATTTACTTAGCATCTAATTTGGCCTCGAGCATGTCAATTTTGGCTTGTTGCTCCTGCACGAGCTGATAAAGCCCCTGAATCGCTGCTAAAGCAACGCCCTGAGCATCGGCAGTATTGATAGTAATGTCGCTACCACCCAAACCAAAAGCTGCATAAAAATCTTGAGAAACAGGGCCCATGTGTGGGGTTTGGTTAAGGTCGCCTTTCATGTTCCAGCGACTTACTGGCATAGTAGCGACAGCATTAAGAACATCTAGGCTATTTACATTTTGAAAGTTCTCTTTGGCGTTTTTATCAGAAGTACAATTCCAGCCTGCGCCCCCATCGTAAAAACAATTACCTGACCCACCTGCTCCTCCTAGAAAAAGAGCCGAGCGTCCGCTTGTGCTTTTGCCATAAATAGCTGTTCCTGTGCTATCAGTGCTTTCGCCAAACACACCAATACTTTTTTTGCTAAAGCCAGAAACACCGTAACCCAAAATATCGCCGACGGTTTCACCACGAACACCACTCGAGCCAACGCCACTGGTTTTGCCAAGTACGCCAATGCCTGCGTTACTTGCGCCAAAAATTCCAGTACCTGTATCTTCAGCGCATCCCCCCACTGCATAAGTTCCAAGACAAGATACAGCAGCACTTCCTTGTATTCCCACAATGCCCCTGCTAAAACTGCGCCCAAAAATGCCTATACCTGTATTACTTGTGCCAAAAAGACCAGTAGAATTCGAGCTAAAACCTTGAACTCCTGTTCCATTAGAACTTTCACCATAAACACCAGTACCACTCGAGCTTTCACCAGAAACGCCCCTTCTGCTGCCAGAACCATAAACACCATAATCTTCGCCGTTACCCAAAACGCCAACAGAAGTACCCGCCGGTAAATTTAATAGAGGAACCAATGCCCCAGCAGAACCACGCACAGCCACGCTTTGTTCACCCGCTGAAGTATTTATTACTGAAAACATTGAACCATTAACATTGCCAGAACGCTCGAGTGGAAAGGCTAATTTCTTAGCAGTAACCCCCTCATCCTTAATCGAAAAAGTCGAGCCGTTAAGCGCAAGACTGGTGTTGTCAGCCGTGTAACTACTACCGTCGCCACTTGCACTAATCTTGATCTGCCCAGCTGTACTGTCATCAATCGTTATATTCGTACCTGCTTGAAGGGTTACTGCACCTGTTTGACCATTGATGGCATCAACCCCAGCATCCCCTGCGCCACTACCAATATCATCAACTTCACAGGTCACGGTGCCGTCTGCTGCAATTGCCCGAATCGATGAACCAGCGGCACACGTTCCTTTTACAAGCTCTTGTTTGCTGGTATTAAGGGTTGTAAAGTTCTGGTTCATTTGCTCAGCACTAATGACCTCACCAGCTTTAAAGCTAAAAGGTAAATCGGCGGCAATTGCCCAAACAAATAGAGCAAATATGCTAAGAACGAGCAGTTTATATCTTAGGTTAAAGTTTTTCATTAGGTCTCCTTTAAAAACTAGGGATTTGAGGCTGAATGCTTTAGGTTTGTTTGGGTTTACTTTTCCCATTTCGTCTCATCCCACTTGGCACTGTTCCACACGCTGGCTGTAGGGTTGGGTACAGGATTAGGGTTTGGTGTTTTCTCAGTACCGCAACTTATAAGAAAAATGAGTAGGAAAAATCTGAGAGCTATTTTCTTTACCACAGCTATCTCCTTAAAAATCGGTCTTGGTTTCTTAATAGGGTGTAAACAACCGAAAACAACTGTGTCAGCTTGTTTTGTGTATAAGTGCGTGTGTTTTAGGAAGGTTTTTGTCATTTGGAGAATGCCTGCTTCTAAGTGCGGCTCAAGCTAATGCGCTCGAGCTTAAAGTCGGTGCGGTAGTATCTGGTTTAGTGCTACTTGGGCTTTGACAAGAGACCATAAAGCCTAGCAAGATTAGAAATAGAATTAGTTTATTCATCATTGACCTCTTAAGG
>JAHEBB010000005.1 GCA_024642575.1 Trueperaceae bacterium
TCCTGCTTTGGATATTACCTATAAAGTAAAAACCATCAAGTTTGATGATACAACCAGAGCCAGCAAAGTTTATCGGGCGGCTGGCGGCAAAGGCATTAATGTCAGTAGAGTCGCTGCCAGACTAGGGCACCCGACGATTGCGATGGGCTTTATTGGTGGACGAGCTGGGCAAGAAATTGAAGACCTGCTCGAAACTGAAGGCGTAAGAACCTGGTTTTGCCATCATAAAGATACAACTCGTACCAATACCATCATTCAAGACACTTCTGGCAAGCAAATTCGTGTTTCAGGGCCGGGTGCCAAGGTTAGTCAAAAAGAGACAAAATCTTTACTGGACAGCATTTTTCACCTAAAAGCTCCAAATTTCTTGACCCTGAGCGGTAGCATTTTAAAAGGTATGCCTGCCAACTTTTACAAGCTGGCCTTTGATCAGGCCAAAGCTGATGGTATTAGAGTGGCTGTCGATGCTGATGGCGAAGAGTTAAAGCATGCTGTTGAGGCAGGAGCCCATCTCATTAAACCCAACCACTATGAGCTCGAGCGATTAAGCAAAAAAATAATAGAAAGTATTGATGATGCCCTTGCAGCTTCTAGAGAAATTGTAGAACAAGGTGTACAAATCGTTCTTTGTAGCCTTGGCCCCAAGGGAGCACTTGTGGTAACAAAGGACGAGGCGTGGCATGCCATTCCTCCCAAAGTGAGAGTAGACTCCGCGGTAGGTGCCGGGGATTCTCTTTTGGCAGGTGCGCTGGTTGCGTCAGCTGAGGGAAAAACCCTTAAAGATGTTTTAAGGCTAGGGGTTGCTTGTGGTACAGCTACCGCTATGACGCCCGGAACAAGTCTCTGTTACGCAAAAACGATTTATGAGCTTTTACCTGAGGTTAGGCTCGAGGCTCTTTAAAACAGCTTAGCCAGTCACGCGGGTACAAACACGGACTGGCTAAGAGTTGAATGAAAACTTAAGTAAGCACAACCTCAAATAAGCCTGACTCACTCCTCGTCGTCGAATAGGAAAATTTCGTTCCAGTTGATGGCTTTAATTTCAGCCTCTTCTTCTGGGCTAAGGTGCAACATAGGTACATGAACAGGGGGGTCTAGCAAAAGGTCCGCAAGCTGACGATGATCCATAACGTTCGGCCTCCAAAAGGTCGTAAGAAAAAGAATTCAGGCTTTCTGCCTATCTCAAGTTTAGCTATAGGCTCTCACAAAACTCTTACAGCAGAAAAACAGCTACTTTGCATTTCTAAGAAATATGGAACCAGCAATATTTCTTGCAAGCTAATCCGAGCTTTGCGTGAATTCTATGGCGAGTCAAAACAGATGCGCTAAGTCTGGTGCAACCTTTGATGGCATTGCTGATTGAAACGAACCCCTTAATTGCCCTTTTATAGTAATCCAATATTTTTCGATAAATATCAGAGGGTGCAATCCGAATCCATTTTCACTTGTCATTCCGCCTTTAGCCCCAGCGAAGGCTGGAATCCATAGCCTAGAATTTGTCGAAAACTGCATTTCCAATTCTCAAATAATTTTGGAAAGACTCTAAAAAGAGGAATTCTTTTTATTCTTGTACACATGTAATTTCTAATTTGTCCAAGTTCGCGAGCATGATAAGGCCCGGAAGGAATAGAGGTTCTTGAAACGGTACTCGCATCATCCCAAAGTTAAATCAGAGAAATCCCAATACGTTAGAGTATCTCTATGGATACCAAACTCTTTGAAACGTATCAACGTGAATCACGTAAAACCTGGAATGTCATTGAAATGAATCACCCCATTGTTTATCCAACAATGGGGTTAACGAATGAAGTAGGCGAACTCGCAGGCAAAATCAAAAAGATTTTTAGAGATAAGGGCGGCGTCATTTCTGAAGAGGATCGCCAGGCACTCAAAGGTGAATTAGGAGATGTGCTCTGGTATTTCAGCCAGATTTGTACCGAGCTTGATTTAAGCTTAGAGGAAGTTGCCCAGGCAAATTTAGAAAAACTTTTCTCAAGGCTCGAGCGGGGCAAAATCCGCGGCGAGGGTGATAACCGCTAAGCATTCCTTTAAAAATTCTTTTTTACCTTTTCCTTGTTTTTAGTCCTCTATAACCCCCCCAGTTGGGAGGGTTTTTCATTATTCTCCTCAAAAAAACAATCTTATAAAAGCTGTCCTAGCCGATAATTCCTTGCAAAGTCATTTTTTGGTAAGAAAATCGTGAGATTTTTGTGATAGTGAATTATTTACACTGATAACTGCCTATACAAGGCAAATCTTCGAAAAGCATTGACCTACCATACTCCTAAGCGGGCGTCACGGGGGGGTAGCGAGCTAGTGACGCGACCGATTCGGAGCGTTTAGTGTTTTTTATCCGTTTTTTAGCTAGTGCATCTGAGGTTGCAGATGCCAACGTGGTTGACCGTGTTTTCACACGGATTTTAGGCGATGTTCCCATTGAGGTGGAAAAATCATGAAATACGTTATCTTTTCGTTGTTGCTTTTTCTTGGGCTGGTACAGGCACAGGATTCACGCTCGATTGCCATGGGCGGGGTTTTACTCCCTGACCGTTCGGCAACGGCTATTAACCCTGCCTACTCGGCTGAAGGTATCGCAGGTCAAGCTTACGCACTACCCTTACCATTTGGTGCTCTTAATGCCCTTACCCAAGAATCTTTCAATCCCTCAAGCTCGAGCTTAGATGTCTTACCAATATTTGATCAGTTAAGCAATCTAAGCAGTTATATAATTAATTTACCCGCTAGCCCCACCGAGCACACCCTCAAAATTTCAGCCAATGAAGCAGGGCAAGCTGTGGTGTCCTATGATAATACTGGGGGCTCAGACTTGCTTGTTGGTCTGTCAGATATTGGCTACGGAGTAGATTACGCTATTCCCATCAACTTTGCCGCAGGTCCCATTCGTGTTGGGCTAAGACCTTATGTTTTTCTTAATACGGTGGTTTCACCTGATGCAGAACTGGCCAAAGTCTTTGCAAGTGGTGCCAATCATGGCGGCGCTACCGCAAATGTAAAAGGCGAAGCAGGCGTTTCTTTAGATGTTTTTTACGCAACCAAGTTACCCAATGAGCTTTTTGGCGAGTCCAACTATAAGGGCGATATTTATGTTGGCGTAAGAGCAGCACCTTTTATCGGGCTGGCTCGAGTCGATGGTACTGGCACAGGTCAAATCGAAGCAACAGATATTAATAATATTTCTTTTGACTATCAAGCCGATGGCTTTGTTTCTTCAGTAGCCACCGGACAACTCGGCTACGGCTTTGTAACTGACCTTGGGGTGGCTACCAGCCTCCCGTTTAATGATGGTCAAGCCGATTTTGGTTTAAGCATTAGTAATTTGGGCCTTTCTTTCTGGTCAGGCGATAGCTATTCCCTTACCGGGGGTAGTAATGCAGGCGCAGCCTTCTCTAACCCTGTGGCTGAAACCAAAGTTTACTTTTCACCCAACTTGGGCGTTCGTGCCAATGGTGCCTATTCAACCGAACTTGCCCCCGATATTGACATGATGGTTGCTGCCGACGCTGGCTACGCGGTTGGTGGTTTTGAAACTCACTTAGGAACTGAAACCCTTTTTGACCTAGGCAATAATATGAATGTTGCCGCAAGGGCCGGTATCGGCTATGAAAATGGTCTTAACTTTGGCATAGGTTCAGGATTTATGTACTCAGGTTTTTCCTTTGATCTTGCCCTAACTTCACATATTGCCCCTTTTACAAGTCACCGTTCCTATGGTCTTACGACCTCGATAGGATTTTAGGAGCTAAGCATGAAACGTCTTTCTATCCTTACTGCTTTAATACTTGCTGCCCTACTTAGTGCATGCGGCCCCAGTACCCGCCTTATTACTGAAATTGACGCCCTGACCCTCATACCTGAGGATGAAACGCAAGGCTCATCTACCCTTGATAGTAATCTCGAGATAAAACTTCCTGATGACGATGGTATTAGTGCCAAAGATATGGGTCTTAGCAAGGAAACCCTTGCTAGCTTGAAACGCTTTAGCCTAGATGTTGTAACCGAGCTTTCTATAGCCGAAGATGACGCACCTATGGACGTCATAATGGGTCTTTATATCAATAATGTTTCCCCTGCTTTTAGCACAAATAAGCCGTTCGAAGTTAAAGCTAGTCTTGTGCCTGGCGAAAGCCAAGATACCCACCTAAGTATTATTCTTAGCGAAGAAGAAAATCCTGGCCTCTTTGACCTCATTAAATCTGGCGATTTTTACCTTGGTATTGGCTACAGCTCACTTGGTGAAGAAGGTGGCACTGGAACCCTTAGCGCTAAGCTTAAAAAATTAGATTTCCATCTTATTGCAGATGTGAATGATATATCAGGTTTTTAAAATAATCCCAGTAGGGTAATACCCTTTCCCTCTAATTCTTAAGGAATGAAACACGATCTTAGATCGTTGAAACGAATACCAAACCTGATAATAAGCATATTAAACGCTAGCGAGATTTATAACGCTTCTATCGGGTTTGGTATAACCCCCTAAATACTTTTAAATATGAGCTTTAGAGCCAAAAAGCTGACCTATAGTCTAGAAAGTCAGTCACGTTAATTCTGGGTAGATACCCACTTCGGCGTTTTTTGAATTAGGCATTCGATACCCTTTTGCATCGTCGTCTTATTCTTCCTTTAACGTCATTTTTTTCTTAAAGGAGAATCATTATGTTTCGCAAATTCTTTTCGTCCGCAGTTGTTTTAAGTCTTGTTTTCCTTTTTTCCGCTTGCAGTGTCATTCAACAAGCTATTCCAGACCAACAAGTCGATAACCTTCTAGGGCTGGATAATTCAGAAATTTTTACTGAAATCACTGCTGTAGAACCTGAAGTTCCGGAAATCTTCTTAAAAGATATGCCTGAGGTTTTTGTAAAAGCCTCTTCAGATTTACAAGCCCAAGCCGCAAACATGTACTTGCCTTTTTTTGTCTACAATTCCGTTAAAGATCTAACAACCTCATCGGCCTTTACGCCTAAAGCTGTTGAACAAGAAATCTTTTTTGAGGAACTTGTTATAAAGGGCGAAAGCGACACCTATCCTGCAAGCTTAAAAGCGCATTTCTCTGGTGCCTATGCAGGTCTATGGGATGGATTCGTAGCTCCCAATGAGCGCAGTAGCTGGCTAGCCCTATCCAGTGAACGGCAAACCGCCATTATCAATAGTTATAAAGCGGCTAAAACTAAAGGCTTAACTATGTTTAAACATGGGGGTAAAGCTGACTTGATCTTTGTTAAAGACTCGAGCAACTGTGTATCGGGCAAATGTGTTTACAAACTTGCCAAAACCCAAAGTGAGTCTGTCATGGTTTCGCTCGAGACCGAAGAAGCCAAAAAGTTTATGAAGATTGCTAGCCCTGGTAATGAAGATCTCAACCCCAATTCAGCCCTTATGCTTTCCTGGTTTACCTTTACTGACCTAAACCTTCCAGAAGGCACCACCATTTCCCTTAAACTTCATACCCCTGCTGGTATTGTCAAGTTTAGATAAACCAATCATTATCTACCATTAGCCTTTTAAAGGGCTATCACAACACCCTGCCAAAGCCCAAAACAGCGCACTTTTTTAAAAAAGTGCGCTGTTTTATTTTTATCTAGGGTTAGCTTGCTAGCAAAAACACGGCAGGTCGCTCAAAGGAAAGCTCGAGCCTGGTTTCAGTGCCAAAGCGTTTTTCTTCAATGCCTGTCAGTTTAACCTCAGGGCCATGCAAGCTGCGCATGGTTGCAATTACATCTTCAAGGCTGGCATTCATCGTCGCTTCGGTTTGACCATCCAGCAAAAGCGTTTTAGGCATTTGCCCGTTCGGGCTCTGGGTATAGCTTTCATTTAAAATCATCCGAGCATCTTCAGCAAGGGCAATAGCATCATCTAAAGCCTTATGTACCTTTAAAAACGTTATGACATGATCGCGCTGGGCAGGCGTCATATAACGTGCGCTGCTCGAGCCTGTTAGCCGCGTTAAAAGCTTGCGGTATTCATCAGGATTTAGGTTTAAGGCATCTCTTAGGGCATGAATGGTTTGTAGTTGATCTAGGTAATGGTCACGGTCTAAAACATTAAAGTTCATACCTTAAATTATAAGGTAAAATCACTAAAAAATCAAGTCCTGGACGATTAAAACCGCCCTTTCATTTTCCAAATATGTAACCATTTAAACCTTACCTTGCAAAGATATTCCCAGCTACGGTGCCCCAATAAATCTGTCAAGTTGGAAAAACTGTGTACTTGTATACTTTTTCTGGATACAATAGGCTCTAACTATGGCAATTGCGACTCAGAGCCCTTGGCGAAAAGTATTTGAGGATGTTCGCCAGCTTATTGGAAACAAACGTGATTCGGATGGTGTTTTAGGCAGCATAAACTGGCTACGAAAGCAAATGATGCTTAAAGGGGCAAACCCCAATGTCGTCAGAAACATCATCTACCGTGACAAAGGCAAAATCAATGATAAGCGCGCCCTTTATGAAACGCTTAAAGAACTCTGGCTCAAATACAGTGATACCCCACTTCAAGTTCCTGAACTCGAAGTTCTTTTTTCCTCGAGCCTAAACACCGAGCAAGAAATTGCGCAGCTTTTAGGCCGAGAAAAACGTCGTGCCTATAGCAGTTTTGTTAGCAGTGTACGTATGGGTAAGTTTCCTAAACTGCTTATTAATGGTCGCCCAGGTTCGGGTAAAACCCTGCTGCTTGACTATATTCAGCAGGCGCTCGAGCTACCCCCTAGGGTTACCAGTAAGGTCTTTCGCATCGAATTTAGTAGTGATGACCTGGTGGCCTCCTTAAGCAAGATGGCCTTTGCTTTAGGAATCAGCGAAGATAGTTTTGAAGCCAAGATGGTGAAACTTGGCACCTCAGGTGCTTTTGCCGTACAGGCCGATGCTCAAGCCGATATTGCCCGCCTAATTATTGACGCTCTTAGACAGCAAACCGAACCTATTGTGGTCATGATTCATTTGTCTCAAGGCATCAGTGAATTAACGCATTTTGCCAATTCTGCTCTAAGGCTCAATCTCCCCGATGTACCACGGGTCAATGCCGCAGAGTGGCTATGGTTAAGTCTGATTGAGCCGCTTAGCAAAATGGGAAATATCGGCCTTTTGGTTAGCATAGTGAGTTTACCTGCCAGAGCCCATAACCATATGACGGCCTTTGAGGAACCTATCAAGCTTAACCCTCCAACAACCATTGAAGCCAGACGCTTTGTTAAACTGCGCTTGCCCAAATTGAGTGCTCATCAACAAGAGTCTATTGTGCAAAGAGCAGGTAGATCTTATGAAGAATTAAGAACCCTGACCCTCTTAGCTGAAATACGTGAAGCTTCACCCGGAGAAACAGGCGCAGAAAACGAGGAGCATGTCAAACAACTCAGCCAGCTTTACAAAACGGCTGGTGATCACCGCTTAAGAAATTTCTTGGCTGCCTTAGCCGTTATGTCTTTGCCCGAATACCCCTCTTTTTCTAAACAAGCCTTACAGGGTGTGCGCGATCAAGACCTGAATTATCTTAATAATCTCGAGCAGGCTTTCCTTGACCCCATCCCAGGTCAGGAAGATGTTTACCGCTGTTTTTCCAGACAACTAGCCAGACAGCTTAGGCAAGAATTTGAACAAGAAGAACCTGCCCTTTATCGGGAACTAAACCTTAAAGCTGCCAGCTATTATGAACTTGATGCAAAAGCCCAACCAAGCAGTAATGAAGCGGCCCGCTATTTGTATCATCTTTTTGAAGCCAGAGACTGGACAACCCTAGAAACCTGGTTAAGACAGTGGAGCATGCCTCAGAGCCTCTTAAGACGACTCTGGCAGGTTGCCCTGGATGAACTTGAAGAAGGCTCTATTTTTGAAGCGATTGCTCGGCAGGTCGCTTCACATTTTGTAAGACTGGGCAGCTTTAACCACCCTGATGCGGTCAAAGCCTTTGAGGTTTTGTCTTTATCTGACGATCCCAATATTCGTTCCTGGACACTTTTAAAAAGAGCCGAAGGCGCAGTACTTAAAGGTCAAATTGAAACAGCCATCTCGCTTTTAGAAGACTGGCCAAACTCGAGCGCTCCCATCTTAGAGGCCGAATATAAGTTAATAGAAGCAAGTATTGAGCGCTGGCGCAGTAATTTGCAAGCTGCTGCTGAGCTGGTCAAGCACGGGGCCAAACCCTTACTACAGACTATTTCCAGCAGTGACACCGCAGGTCGCTTAATCCATGCCAAAGCTGCGGTTTGGGCTGGACTTATTGCCAAAGATCAGGGTCAACTTGAAGAAGCGCTTGAAGAATTTTTAGCTGGACACTCGAGCGATGACTTAATAGAAGCACGCCTGACCTTTCAAATTGGCGACATTCAAATGAAGCTGGGTCGTTTTGATGGCGCTCTAAAAGCACTAGATCAAGCGGTTTCTCGCTCTTACCGCAGCGAGGCACTGATTCAGGAACAAACCCGCTATCTGGCACGCCGCGGCACTTTGCACCGCAAACAAGGTAAGTTTAATGACGCCCAGGATGATTTTCAGGCTGCCCTTACGGTTTTGCACCGTGAAGATGCCAGTATTAAAGGCTTAGAGCGTGATTTTTGGCTTGCCAAACTTAAAGATGAGTACGCCCTCTTTTTACTTGCCAAAGGTTCGTTTGACAAGGCCATTTTTACCCTCCGTGATAATCAGCTGGTGTTTGAACGCTATCAAAAAGAAAATAAAGTTGATGCCAGTTACCGCTTGCTTAGAAGCAGCCTTCGACTTGCCCTTGCTTACGGTTGCAGGGCTACCCAGCAAGCCTTTATGAGACCGCTCGAGCGCTCAGTTGATACTGTGATTAGCCCCGATGATGCTCGGCACGCTGAAGATTTGGTCATAACCATTATTGGTCAGATTGAGGCCAGAGCTGATCAAAAAACCCATTATCTTGAGCTTTATCGGCAGGGTGTAATGCTGGCAAGTTGGCTCGCCGCTAACCATAAGTCAGCTATCAGCTACGCTGAAAAAGCCAATACCCTGGCAAAATTTCCATATCAAAAAGCAGAAACGCTAACTCATTTGGCCTTTGCCCACTTTCGTGCTGGCAACTATGACAAGGTTTTAAGCTATAGCAGCGAGGCCAGTAAGGCACTAGCTAAAACCACTAATAGCTTAGAAAAGGGCGATCTGGCTCTGAAGGCCTGGTTATTAGGGCTCGAGCAAAAAGCCTTACTTGGTCAAGGAGAGCTTGACACTGCGGTTAAAAGTTTAGAGCGCAGCTTAAGTAAGGAGCTCGAGCCTTATCACCTGACCCTTTTACATAGTTTTGGCAACATGGCAGAAAAAATGATTCCTGATGCCCCTAAACAAGAAGCGTTAAAAACCTTTCTTCATGCTGAAGTAGGTTCTTTAAGACTGGCAGACGCGCTGGTAAGTAGCTGGCAAAAGATCAAAAATCCAGAAGCCGAAGTTTTGCTGTTTTAGAGCTAGGGTATCCAAGTCTCCAAACCCCTTAGAAACCTTATAAAGCCTTGATGCCTTGGGCAAAGCGCTTATTCTAGACTAGGTCTTAAACTCGTCAAAAACACTCTATGCCACGTACACAAGATTTCTTAAAAGCGTCCTTAAGCGTATACTTTTCTCATGAAAGCAATTTATAACACAGTTCCCGAAGCTTTAGAATCACGCCTTGCTAGCCCTGGCATGTTTCCTTTTACACGTGGCATTTACCCACAAATGTATACTTCCCGCCTTTGGACTATGCGTCAATATGCTGGGTTTGGTTCGGCAGAAGCCTCAAATGAGCGCTACAGATATTTACTGGATCAAGGTCAAACAGGGCTCTCTGTAGCTTTTGACTTACCTACCCAACTAGGACTTGACCCTGATCATCCTTTGGCAAAAGGTGAGGTTGGCAAAGTGGGCGTATCGATTGCCACCCTTGATGATATGCGGATCCTATTTAAGTCTATACCCCTAGATAAAGTCACGACTTCCATGACCATTAACGCACCTGCCATGATGCTGTTAGCGCTCTATATTCTGGTCGCTGAAGAACAGGGAATAAGCAGTGATAAGCTGGGGGGAACGGTTCAAAATGACATTTTAAAAGAATATATTGCCAGAGGCACTTATATTTATCCACCTGAAGCCTCAATGCGCCTGATTACCGACACCTTTGAATACTGCGCGCAGCATGTGCCTAATTGGAATACCATTTCCATTTCGGGGTATCACATCCGTGAAGCAGGATCAACGGCAGCGCAGGAAATTGCCTTTACCCTCTCTAATGCTAAAGCTTATGTCAGGGCCGCCCTATCTAAAGGACTCGATATTGACCAGTTTGCGCCCAGACTTAGCTTCTTTTTTGCCTGTCACAATAACATTTTAGAAGAGGTTGCCAAATTTCGGGCGGCTAGACGGATGTGGGCTTACATCATGCGAGATGAATTTGCGGCCAAAGAACCCAAAAGCATGATGCTGCGCTTTCATACCCAAACCGGGGGCAGCACACTTACCGCCCAACAGCCTGAAAACAATATTATCCGCACTGCTTATCAAGCACTAGCCGCTGTTCTTGGGGGCACCCAATCCCTTCACACCAATGCCATGGATGAAGCCTTGGGCTTACCAACCGAAAGCTCTGCCCGTATTGCTCTTAGGACTCAGCAGGTTTTAGGCTATGAATCTGGCGTAGCCGACGCTATTGACCCCCTTGCAGGTAGTTATTACCTTGAGCACTTAACCGATAGCCTCGAGGCTGAAGCCAAAGACCTTATGCGTCAAGTCGAAGACCTCGGGGGCAGCGTTAAAGCCATTGAGGCTGAGTTTATCCAGAATGAGATTGAAGAAGCAGCTTACCGCTTTCAGCAAGACATTGAGCAGCAAAAGCGCATTATTGTAGGTCTTAATAAATTTACGCTCGAGGGGCAAAGCCCCATCCCTATTCAAAGCATCGACCCTGAGGTTCAGGCTCAGCGAGAAGCCCAGGTCAAAGCCTACCGAGCCTCTCGCGATGAAGCACAAACCCAGCAGGTGCTTAGGGCTTTAGCAAGCACCGCTCAAAGCAATGAAACGATTTTCCCTATCGTTCTGGAGGCGTTTAGAACCAAAGCAAGCTTAGGTGAAATTTGTGGCGTTTTACGAGGCATTTGGGGTGAGTACCGCGCATAATAAAAGCTGTGAGAGTACGTGCTGGCATCCTCCTTATCGAAAACAACGCCATCGCACTTATCAAGCGCATTCAAGCGTCAAGCACTTTTTATGTCTTACCCGGTAGCGGCGTAGACGATGATGAAAATACCCGTCAAGCCGCCATTCGCACTGCCAAAGAAAGTCTTGGGCTTAATATTGAAATAAAGCGACTGGTTGCAGTCGTTGAAATTAGCCGACGCGGCGGACACTGGTTACAGGTTTACTATCTGGTTGAAAAAATAGGTGGGGAATTTGGTAAAGGGAATCTTAAAGGTCTTAGCAAACCCAAAGCTTACGGTAGCTACGAAGCTATTTGGATGCCTCTTGATGAGATTACCCGTCATAGTGTTTACCCCAAACCCCTTGCCTATCTACTTGCCAAAAACCTTCCTGATGAGGTTTTACATATAACCGAGAGTAAAGCTCGGGGAGGGTTTAGAGATAAATCGGCTCGAGTTCTTGAGACCCATTATTAGCCTCTTTGGCTAGGTAAACGGCATCTGGCAAACCCGCCTCAAAAAGCTTTATACCCGAGTAGCGCTCGAGCAAATCTGCTTTTGTGGCTTTGGCAATCGGCTCCTGCTGCCTTAACTGTCCCTTTTCCTTTTGATAAAGGGAAAAGTAAAGCTGACCACGGCGAGCATCTAAGGTAACTAGAGCTGTCTCGCTATTACTTAGCATTCTAAAAGCCAGAGCCTCAAGGCTAGGTTTGCCTGTTAGAGCAATGCCTAAACCTCTTGCTAAGCCCTTTGCCACAGCCACCCCAACACGTAAACCCGTATATGACCCTGGTCCCAGACCTACACAAATGCCTTTTAGATCTTTTTTATTTACCTGATGAAGCTGCAAAAATTGCTCGAGTTCGACAATAATACGCTTGCTATGATCTCGCCCCATCTCAAGCTCGAGCCTTGCTTCATGCGTTTCTGACCACAAGCCCAAACAAAGATAAGAGGTTGAAGTGTCTATACCTAAATACATAAGGGTCTATGATGACATACTCTCGTAATGGATATTATTGTCAGGCAATTCACCTTATTCTCTTTTTTCGTTTTATAGCGTTCTAAAGGATGAGAGTTACACTATCTAGCAGTTCTACGACAAGAGCTTAGATGCTGCCTTGGTTTCTATTCCCCCAGAATTCAGATACATCATGTTCAATGGTCGCACGATTTACCTTCTCAGATAAATCGTGGAAGTGCTAATCATTTATAAATTTTTCGTCCAGAACTCTATTTCTCAAAACTTTCATGTAACTGAACATAATGCCAGCTTTATATCTTTCTGCTTCTCTCAATAACTTCTGCTGTGCGTGTATCCGCATCTAAACTTAAACGAACACTAATAGCCTCTGGAAAAAGGTCTTCTAGCGCTTCTCCCCACTCAACTAGCACCAAACGAGCACGGTCCAGATAATCCTCGAGCCCTAAGTCTAAGAGCTTCACAGCACTACCCAAACGATACGCATCAATATGAACAATTAACCCCTCATCACTGGGGTATTCATGAATTAAAGTATAGGTTGGACTTGTCACACTTGCTGGGCTTTTGAGCGCCCTAGCTAAAGCCTGCGTTAAGGTAGTCTTTCCAGCGCCAAGCGGGCCACTTAAAATAACCAGATCACCCGCTTGCGTATGGGCAATAAGATATTTAGCTAAAGCGTCTGTGGCTTGTAGTGAATCTAGCGTCAAGTGCATACAAAGTTTAGTTTAAAGGCTTTAAATAGCAGTGTTCTGTTATGTCAGCCCATAAAACTTAGGGCAAAAATAAAGCAGCATTCCTGGCAACTAAAACCTAAAAGCAAATTAAGTCTTCGCGGTATCGCGTAACCAGAGGTTGAGCTGCGCTAAGTCTTGGCGTAGTTTGTGGAGCAGCGTGTTGAGTAAGGTCGGCTGATCTATAATCATGACTACCTGATGCTCTCTCGTTGCCCAAGCTGAAATGACACTGTGCATCGTCATTTCTACGACCGACAAATGCTTGATACCTAAATTTAATTCTTCTCCAAGTTGATGAAAGTCCATTTCAAGTTGCAGCAGTGCATTAGAAAGAGCTGACATTTCAAGATCGCCGTAACCTGCAATCAAGCTGCCTGACTCAAAGACCAAAAGGGCTTTTACACCTGGCTCGAGCCTGTAGCTATCTAACCAGGTATTAAGAGCTTCAAGCTCACTTCTTATATCGATGCCCTGTGGCTCAGGTTCTTCAAGAAAAAGCGAGAAACTAGTCTCATCAACACTAGAAGGGCCAAAAAGACTATCTAGGATATTACCGCTAACCAGCTGGCCGGCAATAGCTCTGGTAGCCTCGAGCTGCTCTTTGAGTTGATTGATATAGCCTTCAGCTTCTTCAAGCGAAGCCTCGAGCTTTTGCTGCATAGCCGTTGAGGTTTTAGAAAAAGTGTCTCTTTGAGAATCAAGATGTCTTAGAATTCGACCTGCTTGATTGGCCTCTTCAGTATTAAGCTTAGCCACATCCTCAAACGCTGCCAACGCGCTCTCAAGTCGTGGCAAGAAGCTACTGGTACGCCGCTCATTATCTTGTCTGATACTTTCAAGGAGCACCCAACCCTCATCAAATTCAGGGATAAAGTGGCCTTCGCTAAGTTCAGCTTGTACGCTGGCAATAAAGGTTTGCAAAGGCTTTAACAACTCTAAGGGAGCATTGGGGTATTTGACCAGTTCGGTTTCAAGATGATGCAAGTCGCTTATTTGCTCTTTGCGTTTATGCTCTTTGGCATGTTTTACGAGTTGCTCGAGCGCAGCAATATTCGGAGCATCCTCTTCAAGCTGCAATTGAGCTTCTAAGATTTGCTCTTTTAGCCCTTCATCGCCAAGGTTCTCGGCTTCCTGATTTAAGGCAATAAGTCTATCTTTGGCACTTCTTAAAATCTCTTCTTTAAGTGCCAGCAACTGCTCTGCTAAAACTCGTATACCCTCATCGCCTAAAACGTTAGCTGATTCCAGAGACGTTTCAAGCTCGAGCTTTAAAGCTTCCGCCCTTGGCTCAAAGGCTTCAGCTAGACTCAGATTACGCAATTCCGCAAGCATATGCTTAACTTGCCCCTGCTCACGCCCCTGAATAGACTGAGTTGTTTTGGCTGCCTGTTGCTCAAGCTTAAGCAGAGCCTGCTTGGCCTCTTTGCTTGCCTCAATTTGAATACGGCCTTCTTGCTGGGCTTGCGTTAAGACCTCAAGCCAGCCTTGTAAGGCAGTATATTCCTGAACCACACCAGCCTGATTTTCATATTGCTCAAGGTTTAGCTGTAAATGGGTTAAAAGCTCTGCCTGCTCACCATAGGCTTTAACAAAGGCTTCTTCTTCAGCTCTTTGTTCCACGGCGAGAGCTTGTTCTTGCTCGAGCGCCAAGGCATAAAGCCGACGCAAATGCTCAATATCTCGGATAGGCGCTAAAAAGGTCTCAAGAATGCCTAAATTAACGGCTAAGCTTTGCTTCAGATCAGCAGCATCAACCTCTAACTCGGTAACTTTTTGCTGCATAGCTAAAACTTCTTGATACAAAGCATCCCGCTGAGCTATTTGGCTCTCAGTTAACTTCTCAGTAAACTCAGTTAGTTCAGTAGCAATGCTTTTACGCGCTGCCAACTGCATTTCTAGTTGTTTAAAGGTTTCTTGGTGTTCAGGTTGATAGTCAAGTATTAAGCTATAAGTTTCTCGGAGACTTGCCAATTCACGTCTATCATTGGCAAGGTCAAGCTCGAGCAATTTGGCCTTGATATCATTTTGATTTACCTTGATCTCAGGTTTTGGCTCTTTGCTGTCTTCTACCAGCAAAACATCATCTGAGACAATGGGCGCTTCTACCGCAATGCTTGTTTCCATAAGCTTGCGTAAGTCTAGAGCTAGCTTTCTTAAGCGCTCTACTTCTGCCTGAGCCAGTTGCCGACTCTGCTGCGCTTGACTTACCTGATTAATCAGGGTTTCAAAGCGCTTAACCTTTGGCCCACCCAGCGACCGAATACGCTCTAAAACTGCCTCAAGATCAGTTAAATCTTGACCTTGCTTGACCAATTGGTCTTCTAGTTTTTGTTCAACAACATTAAGCTGCTCTCTGGCATCATTTACCAGTTTGTTAGCTTCGCGACCCGCTTCATGTTCGGTATCAAGTAGTTGCACCAGCGCCCTGAGCTTTTGCACTTCAGACCACTCAAAATACAAGTTAAAAGGTTTAAGACGTTCTTTCAGAAAATGTAAACTGCTGGCTTGCTGCTCGAGCACCTTACCAATTTCTGTCTTCTTGATAGCCTCTTGTTCTATCTGATGAAGCTTGCCTAAAATTTCGCCAATGCGTATTTTGGCTTCAGTAACAGGCATAGCAACTTGCAATTGCCTATAAACTTGCGACTTTAGAATCTTTTCAAGATCATCGTAAGTTACCGTTTGCGGGGTTTTTCCCAGCGTGCGCAGGCCTTCTTGCAAAGATCGTGAAACCACCCTCGGTGAGAGGATTGATTCAAGTTCTTCAATAGTTGCCTGGTAGACCGACCTGGTCATACTGCTCCTTTAACCTACTCCACAGTGAAATTGCAGGATATCAAGTTGCTTTATCCTTTGTTCCACTTGGGTAACTTTGCTGCTCGCAACTTTACCCTGGAGATACTTAGCGTACGTCAACGCTAAAATTCCTCATCCCAGTCAAAAGATGTGGCTGCACCAGCACCCGTTTCGCTACTCGTCTCTACAACAGTTTGGTTCTGGTTTTGCTTACGCTGCCCTAAAAGCCCAAACTGTACACAAATGCCATATAAACCTAAGGTCGCTAGCGTTATGGCTGCGCCTGATACTATAACCCAGATGATTTGTGAAAGCGTGCTTTGAAAAATCGAGTAACGACTTAGCGTATTTAAGAACGGGATATCCCCTGCAAAGGAAGAAATCAAGCTGCTCAAATAGGTTAAGCCTTCAAACATAAGGGGTAAAAGAAGGCAAAAAAGCGACCAGCCAATCAGTTGCCAATTTCGATTTCCGCCACCAAAAGCTAGGTAAAGAAGATAAAGGGGTAAAAACGCAGCTAAACCTAGCAGAAAAACGATAATTAGGCGTAACCAGCCCGACCAAATACCCGTCAGCATAACCTCAGTTTTGTTTAACGAAACCGCATTATTACTAATAACAGAAGCCAAAGAATCAATATGATCGGTTAAAACAACCGTATCCTGTAATCTTAAAGCTGGCACCGTTTGTAAATGTCTAAACAAGCCTTGTAAGCTTTGCCCAAAACTGGGATTGGTTTGATCAAGAATAGACTTTAAGTAAGTGCTATAGGTACTATCTAAAGAGCCAATAAGGGACTGGGCACGCCCAGGATTGCCCTGATTCATAGCCACAATTACTTTGGCACTATCTACATAAAGTTTATCTATGACATCATTTAGGCTATTAAACCCCTGTTTACCATACAGCTCAATAAGACGGTCTTGTTGCGTATTTGCCAAACCCAAACGAATAAGCTGGCGTCTTAGCTCTTCTGAATTGACAGCAGAAGCTTCAGTTACTGTACTAATACTAGTGCTGGGCACAGTTGCTGTTGCGCTTGGCTCTACAACTGTTGTCTGGGCAATACTCGTTTCAGACCCTGCATCAACTGTGGTACTAGCAACGGGCGAGCTCACCTCAACAGGTGCTGCTATTTCGGGTTCACTGGGGTCAGTCGTTGCACTTGGGGTTGGGTTATTAACTTCATTAGAAACGGGAAGTGTAGAACCCGTCATGGCTTGTGAAGCTGCCAGCAAGCCCCCAATATGAGTATTTAAATTTTCTAAGTCCGTGCTAAGCGCTGCTTGATCGCTATTCACCAAATGACCAAAGGCAACCGTAAAGGCTTCATTGAGTTGCGCACTCGAGCGAGGCGAGTCTTGAATAGGTAAGTAAAGGCTATAGGCCGTGGCAAGTTGCTTATAAAGCTCTGCTTTTACCGCGGCAAAGTCACTTGAAGCAAGCAAACTTTGCAAGCTGGTTAGGCCTATTTGCATTTGCTGAGCCACACCCGATTCAAGATTTGAGAGCATCGCTAAGATTTGATCAGAATTTGTAATCTTTTCACTAATGGCTGGATCTAAACCCATATCTGTGGCAATTTGTGCCAGTCGTACTCTGCTACTGGCAAGATCATTATTTTCACCTGCACGTAAAGCAGATTCATAAACCAGACGCCAAAACCCACCCTTTAGGACGGCAACTTGAATCTCAAGATCACTAAGACTCTGATTTTGAATAGAGGTTTTAGCACGCTCAAAGGTACGCTCGAGCCCGGGAATCACTGTACTATCGGCACCTGTTGATAGTGGGCGTAACATTTGCGAGGCGTCATTTAAAGCTTCTATACTTTGCTGAGTATCGCTGCCAAAGACCTCTGTTGCCTTATTTAGGTTCTCAAATGCCAAAGAATAATTTTGCAAAACAGTGTCAGTTGATTGGGCAAACACCAGGTTAAATAATAAAAGGAACAAACTCAGTAAATAAAGACCGCGTTTCATACACCCTCCTTGAGTGCGGAGAGTTTTGCAAAAACCTCACCCACATTTAGCTCCGCAGTACCAACAATAATCATAACAAAACCAGCCAGAGGAACCAGAAAAAGGTGATAGCGGCTGTGCTCTAAGTGGTAAGAATGTACCACACCATTTCTCTCTAATAGCATCAGGCTCATATTGGCCAAACGTGACAAACTGACAAGATCAAAACTACTGCCCCTCGAGCTTAAAACCTCACCTTTTTTTCTATCGGCAGTGAGTACCGTTTGAATATGCTCGAGCTGTGCAAATTCAATAAGCAGAGCTTCAAGCTCTTCAGGGCTCACATCTTTGTTGCGCATTTCCATTAGGGGCTTAAGTTCAGCATCTTCAGCATCATTCAATAGCTTGAAGTCCTGTTCTGGCTCTTCTATTGACTCAACGTCTAAGGGATTAGCTTCGACTTTGCTCTCAGCCTTTTTATTTGACTCGAGCAAGCGCGTAATCTGCTGAATCGTGCGCTTAACCCCATCGCTGGGTAAAATGAGCTGTAATTCTTTAAGAACTGGACCCACCAAAATGTCACGCATTTGCTGCTGACTAATGGTCTCTGGGGTAAACCCTTTATGTTTTAATGCCTTTTCTAAAACACGTGTTGCAGCCCTTGCCGAAACAATGTTAGAAAGGCTGTCATGTGTAATGAGATAAACCTCATTAGCCATTATTCTTACCTTTCGCCATCCTAATTTCCACGCTATCCCATACCCTAAACGCTAAAACACGTTACCAATCTCATACCTTTGCCTATCATAGCTTTCAAAGACAAGCCCCTAAAGCATAGGATTTCACGCGAGGGTTATATGTGAAAAATTATGGACATTGCACTTAGATTAGGAAAATTAGCTCCAAAAGATATCTTTTGGTCTTCATTGGCTATAAAACACACTGACTCAAATAGTAAATCGTGGTGCCTTTACCCTCTTTACCGGGTGCATATAAGATAGTTAAATTGTTAATGCCTAGTTGTCTTCGCGTTTTTAGTAATTCAATCTGGAGTTCCTGATACCAGGCTTCAATCGTTTCCTGACTGTCTGCTGATTCAAAAGTCATACGGGTACTCCCAATCCCCCGTGCTCTTATGCCATTATGGGTTTCGTCGATCTTTTGCGCTCCAGGGTAAATAGGTAGGCGGCGCCCTGCATCATTAACACAAAGCTGGTCTGCACCCATAAATAAAACAAACAAAAATGCCACGATGAAAATGGGCACTAGCAAAAAATTCCAGCGTTTAAATCTGCGTCTATTCATTATCATTACAATCAATAGGGGTATAAGCCCAGCCTCTTAGATGCATAAGGTCATCTTAACAAGGACTATCCAGCTTGATTGTAGGTAGGAAAAAGCTTAGGGGAATTTACTAGCGTGGCAAGTCCAACTCTTAAGCTAGCCTGAATAAACTTAGGCGTATTTTAGCTATGAAACATACCTTTCCTACAAGACCTAATAAATAAAGGGAATAAACTTTCTGACTCGAGCCTGATAAGCGCTATAAGCGGCAAATTTCTGTCTCAAGGCTCTTTCCTCACGTCTTGACTTTAGCTCGAAAAAGCCAAAAAGCATAAAAGCATAAAATAACATGACTAGGCTAGTTTCAAATACTGCCCAGGCAAATACTAAGAGAATCAGTCCCCCATAGATAGGATGTCTGACCAGCGCGAAAATACCGCTTTCAACCAATTGCGCTTCTTCTTTAGGATGGGGTAAGGCAGAAAGGTTTTTGCCAAGCTGGACAAGCCCAAGAACCAAAAGACTTGCACCCAGCAACCAACTCACCCCTGAGAGTATTTGCAAAGGTAGCTGCAACCCCCTTGGCCAATAGACTAAAGGCTTTAGCTGCCTTGGCCCAAAGATAATAAGGGCAAAGAGCAAGACTTGAACAACTACATAGCCTTCCCCTCGAGCCCAGCGCCTGTTAAGCTTTTTCAAAATTTACACCTTATACCAAGCTGAATTGATGTAATATTATCATCCCCTACGATCTTTGATCATACGCTCAAACAAGCTAAATATTATTAAACTGACTTTTCAGGCTGGTATTAATTAAGTAAAACCCGAAACCTCTAGACCTACTGATAGACATCGGTACTCATATATTTTAAACCAGAATCTACCATAAGCGTAACGACCGTAGCCTCTGGGCCAAGCTGTTTTGCTACCTCTATTGCGGCCAAAACATTGGCACCTGAAGACGTGCCCGCAAAAAGCCCTTCCTCTTTAGCCAAACGGCGGGTCATGGCTTTGGCATCGGCTGTTTTTATAGCGATAACCTCATTAATCAGGTCAGGTTCCCAAAGAGGCGGTATATAGCCAATGCCGACCCCTTCAATCTTATGTGGCTCTGGCATGCCCCCAGATAAAACTGCCGACTCTGCTGGTTCAACTGCAACTGTCTTTAGCTCTGGTTTATAGCGCTTTAAGATGCTGGCTACCCCTCTTAGAGACGCGGCCGTACCCACAGACTGAACAAAAGCATCAACCTGGCCAGCAGTTTGCTGCCAAATTTCTTCTGCCAGAGGGTAATAACCCGTAATGCTATCTTGATTGTTGAGCTGATCTGTCCAGTAGGTGTTGGGCTGTTGACTCTGGCTTCGGGCCTGTTCAATCATGGCTAAAATTAATTTTTTGGTTGTCAACCCGCCCTCGCTGGGTACAAGAGTTAAGTGAGCCCCAAAGGCTACCATTTGATTTCTTTTATCAAGGCTAAAAGCATCTGAAGTGATGATCTCGAGCCTGTACTCTTTAGCCAAGCAAATAAAAGCCAGTGAAATACCCGTGCTGCCACCCGTGTACTCGACTAAGGTATCACCAGGTTTAAGCCGACCTGTTTCCTCAGCTCGAGCGATCATGGCCTGCGCCGCACGGTCTTTCATGCTGGCAGTGGGGTTCTCCCACTCGAGTTTGACCAGCACCTTGGCACAGCCCTCTGGCACAACGCGGCGCAACTGAACCAGCGAGGTATTACCAATAGCATCTAGAACCGTTTGGCTCACAGTTTAAAGTCTCCCTAATACTCAAACAAAAAGTTAGATGTTTATGCCAACATCTAACTTTTATAAAGAGGGTGCAAATCAGGCCTTGGTTGTTTGACAGGTGCTTGCGCCAAATAAACGGTAAAGGGGACAGAATTTAAGGGCAGCGGTTGCCAGCAAAACAACTCCAACAATACCCAAAATGATTGCTGTAGCTCCTGATAACCAGCCAAAAATCCAGGCAGCCAAAAGGACTACCCCTAAAACAGCACGAATGATCCGATCCATATTGCCTACATTACAGCTCATAATGACTCCCTTCTTTTACTTCATAACTAGCTTAAGCAACGATTAGCACCATGACAATGGTGTAAATTGTGAAAATGACCAGTCGCCAGCAACTCATTGCCGAATTAAAAAAGCAAGGAAACTGCACACTAAAAACGTTAAAAGGGTCTTTAGGTTTAAGTGAAAATGCCTTAAGGCATCATCTTAGTCAATTAGAGCGCGAAGGGTTTTTAACGATTAGCGAACAGCACACAGGGGTAGGTCGCCCGGCTAAAACCTATGCGCTTTCCAATGCTGCCGAAGGTCTTTTTCCAAAGCGGTATGTTGAGCTCTTAGGGCTTATCTTAGAAGAAGCTCATGATAAACATTTACTAAATACTTTGATACAAGGGGTAGTAGCTACGCTGGTCAAACAGCTCGAGCCTAACTTGCAGGGCTTAAGTGCTCAGGAGCGACTTATGTACTTACTTGAGCATCTTGACTATGGCGAAATGCTGGGTCAGCTCGAGCCTACCGAAGCAGGTTGGGAACTGCGCGCCTACAACTGTGTTTACCGCGATGCAGGCTGTAAATTTGAAGCAATTTGTGATCTTTTACCTCAAGTAATAAACCAGGCAACAGGTCTAGAAGCAGAGCGCCCCTTTTGTCAACGAGACGGTAAGGCTGCCTGTACCTTTGAAATTAGCCGTACAACCTAAAAGAGGCCACCCTTTCGGGCAGCCTCCTTTTGCTAAGCGTTCCTTAATTACCAGCGAATACGAGTCAAACTTCTGCTGTAAAGGGTTGTACCGTCTGTGGTACTAAAACCTTCACTGCTACTTAAGTGATCGGCAACAACATTAACGGTTGTAGGTATGAGGTCAAAAAAGTCAAGCAAATTAGCAAAGCTTGGTAATTCTGGCGTATCTTCTGTTATAACATCGCCCTCAGACGTCTCAGTCGTTTCAGATTCTTGCGTCATATCTGGTGTTCCTGCCTCAGCTATAACCGTAAGGCCGTAATTACCTACCGCGTCACCATCATAGCTAGAAATTTCGACCCAGTAATCGCGCCCATCTTCAACGGTAAAGGTCAACTCTGACATCTGATAATCATCAAGGGAATCATCATTTTCATCTAAGTATTCTTCACTGGTGGAATCTATAAGCCAGATATAGCTGTCAAAATCTTCGGAGCGAACTTGCACCGTTACAGTATCTCCTGAGTTAAGCCCTGTTAACTGGTAAAAGTGCGTAAAGTATCCAAGGTTGTCAACATCGTCTTCTGTCAGGCTACCTGTTACCTCGCCAGGAACATTTAGGGCTTCAGGCTCGATGCCATAAATATCAGCATAATAAGGCTCAGTAGTGCTTTCATCGGGGTTATAGTTATCTTGATAACTAGGGTCTGTTGCGTAAGGGTCAGCAGCCGTGCTTGCTTGCAGACCTGCGGTTACCCCAAAGGCCAGAGGTTGACTTGCCACTTCCAAGACATCAGCCAGCCCACGCATTTGCACCTGATCATCACTATAGTAAAAGCTTGAAACGTCTTTAAGATCGCCTCGAGCCGCTTTGTAAGCAGCATCGTCCATAAAGGTACGTGCGCCAGCAAAGGTATCTACGGCACGTTCAACCGCACTTGCGGGCGTACCAACGACCAGATAGTTACCCACAAAGCCGTAACCTATATCGCCATTAAGACTAAATTGAACGCGGTTAATTTCTACACCCTTATAGGTATAGGGTCTTACTGCGACCATTTGCTCGAGCGTTGTTAAGCCCAGTTCATCTTCTAAGCTATTGGGTACATTAAATTCTTCGGCAAGGTTTAAAAGAAGCGGAATAAAGCTGTCTTCTAACTGGGCAATACCTGCTTTGGCAGCATCAACTGAACTGACAGGCACAAACATATATTGGGCTGGACTATAGAGCAGGGTCTTGATATCGGTACTAACAGGCTCTAAAACCACTTGATGAAATTCAGAACCTAACCAGTTAAAGAGCGCTACATCAAGATCAAACCCAAACTCGTCGCGCAAAATCTCTTTTACATCTAGACGCTCACCTGTAATCGGCTCGAGCCCACTCACCCAAGTCTGCACATAGGTATAAAGCTCCCGCCAGGGCAAATAGGCGCTAGAAACAGCTACCGAACCCGAAGGGGCCAAATAGGGGCTCGAGGCTTTGCAATGATCGCAAAGCAGAAGATCAAGCAGGGCAGGGTCTCCCCCTTCAGGGTTAACCGTCAAGATAGATTCGGTAAGCAAACCTTCAGAGCTGGCTGAAACTTGTCCAGCAACTCCACCTAAGGTTCTTAACATGCTAAGCCCACGGTTTACTAAATATTCGGTTTCAGGGCCATCAATGACAAAATCAGAAAAACCCTCGGCAACATCGGCAATCTGTGCAAGATCAAGGCTAAAACTTAGGTTATTGCCTGATGTGTCAAACCTAGCGGCAATTTCTTGAGCTAAGCGAGTATCTGCAAAGCTTTCTTCAGTAGCACCCTTGGCCTTACGAACAATGCTCCGCAGCGTTTCAGGATTGGTACTTGCAAAAAATAAATCATTGTAACTACCTACAACAATAGGAAAATCACCCGCATCACCCATGACATAAAGCGTTACACCATCTTGGTCAAGGGTTGAAACTTCCGCCTGACCACTGGATTCAGCGCAGTCAAGCATGACCTTTTGAAGCTCGAGCATAGCCTCAGAGTAATTGGACTTAAATTGAATCAGAGCGGTCACAGATGGAACAGGGCTAAAAGCACTTAGACCTACGGTAAGCAAGGCGTCAAAGGGGACATGTTGCCCTTTGTAGCTTTCAAACTTTGGCATGAGACCTTCAAAAGAAGGACACATTGCATAAACTTCCTCAAGCATGCCGCCCTGATCTTCCATGTTCTGCATCATGTTTAGCATCTGACTAAACTCAGTAAAATCACTTGCACCACTTAAAACATTTGACAGCTTCATTAAGGTCTCTTCAGCCTTCAACCAGTCAAGATTTGCCAGATCATCGCCTAAACTTTGAATGACCTTGCTATTTGAGGACCAACCCAAACTTAAAACCGTATCTTTAGGTGCCAGATTTGCTAAAGACTGAGCAAAACTTAGGCCGCACAGCAAAAGCAAACTCGCCAGACCTATACGCAATCCGCGTTTCATCATAAAACGTACTCCTTTACCATTCTTTTTAACCCTAGCATGCTGTTTTCATGCCCTACCTCAGACCAAAGTATGAAGCTCTCACGCACAACAATACCCACTTAAGCCAGCTTTGTAGTGCTAATTTTCCACAGTCAATTTGATGGGCTTACCAAGCTTTCCACATGAACACCTTCGGGCATAACCAACCAGGCATAATCTGACACATCTTGCGAGCTAAAACGCAGGGAATAGGTACCCTCGCCAAACGCAACCAGGGTCCACTGAACACCTTGAGGAAGCTCTAAATCTGCCAGTACATTGGTATTGTATTCTCCTGATTGCAATTTACCAATCTCCATACGGTGATAGGCAATCGTGGCCACTTGCTCGGTCGCTCTGGCGGCGTCTGAATCTAAGACACTAGTAGGTTCACGAAAGCGCGGTAAACAACTGGAAAGACTTAAGGACAAAACGATTAATAAAAGAAGGTTTCTCTTCATAAATCAGTCTAACGAATGATTGTAGGGAGCTTATGAGGAAGATGAAAACCGAAGCTCGAGCCTTATTTTACAAGAACCCTATCACCATGACTTGGTGGGCAAGAAGTCACGGTAAATATAAGCTCTTCTGTTCCCTGATTTAAAAGTTGATGTGCCTGCCCTGGCTCTATAGATAAACCTTGCTGAGGCAATAAGGTATAGACTTTACCCTCTAGCTCGAGCGTAGCCTTGCCAGATAAAACAAAAAAGAATTGCCGCGACTTCTCATGATAGTGCCGCAGCTCAGCTTTACCTGGGGGCACACGCTCTTGAATAATGCTTAAATCTGGGGTTTTGACCAGATGCCAACCCTCACAGCCATCGCCCCAGATATAGTGCTCTGCCGTTTCTTTAGAAATCATTTGCCTTAGGTTTAAACCAGTTCTTCTACTTTTGTCTGTTCCCGAATAACTTTACCAAGACTATTCATACCTTCATCAATTTGTTCTGGGGTAGCAATGGAATAGCTAAGTCTAAAGGTATTCTCGCCACCACCCTTGGCAAAGAAGGGTTCACCCGGCACATAGGCAACTTTATGTTCAACTGCCTGCATCAGCATTTTGATACTGTCAAGCCCTTTAGGCAAGGTTACCCACAAGAACATGCCGCCTTTGGGTCTTGTCCAGTGGCAATCTTCAGGAAAGTTCTTTTCCAGAGCCTTAAGCATAAGATCCCGCTGATTTTTATAGTAGGCACGCACCTTGGTAATTTGCCCATCCATAAAACCATCTTTTGAGATTTCATAAGCAATCATTTGAATAAAAGTTGCCGTATGCAAGTCAGCAGCTTGCTTGGCTCTGGCTACCACAATAAGAAGCTCTGGTTCAGCAACCAGCCAGCCTAAACGAAAGCCAGGAACTACGATTTTAGAAAAGGTTCCTGCATATATAACAAGCTCAGGTGCAAGTTGATAGAGGCTAGGTAAAGCCTCCCCTTCAAAGCGCAATTCTCCGTAAGGGTCATCTTCGTAGATGGGAACATTGTATTTTTTCGCCATTTCTACTAGCATCTGACGGCGCTCTAAACTCATGGTGATACCGGTTGGATTGTCAAAGTTAGGAATAGCGTAGATCATTTTTGGCTTTTGCTTAAGGGCAAGCTCGAGCGAAGCAGGAATCATGCCCTTATCATCGACATCCACCATGACATAATCGACTTCATAAGCATCAAAAGCCCGTAAAGCACCCATATAAGTTGGCGCAGTAACAAGCACTTTATCGCCAGGATTTAGCAAAACTTTGGCGATAAGATCAAGCGCTTGCTGCGAACCTGAAACAATTTGAACATTATCAACGGTGGTATTTGGAATGCGCGAACTAACCCATTCCCGTAACGGCGTATAGCCTTCAGTAGTGCCATATTGCAGCGCCTGAGACCCTTGCTTTTCTAGAACCTGGACACTTGCTTCTTTAAGTCTTTCAACCGGAAATAAATAAGGTGCAGGTAAGCCACCCGCAAACGAAATAATATCTGATTTTTGCGTAAGCTTTAAAATTTCACGGATTGTCGAAGGTTTAATATAGCCTACACGTCTTGCAAAATGCTCAGTCCAGTTCATCATATCCTCCGGATAATAAAAAATCCCTCGCGAAGAGGGAGTGAAGGTCTTATCACTTAAGATAGACCCTCAAAAAATAATCACCACATGTTTGCGCTTAAGCAACATAAAATTGAGCATAGTTTAAAAAGTCAAGGGATTCAAGCTTGTGTACTTTTTTAATATTTAACAAAAGGTAAAACGTTTTTATTTATGAAGGCAAAAGTTAAATAAACCTCAGTTTGGGCATCCCTTAAGTTAAGGTGAAAGGTACTATAAAAATACTTGATCTGGTAGAGCGTACAACCAAAAACCAAACTTGGTGACGCAACGTCACCAAGTCAGCGCAATTTTATTTTGTAATAGAATTTAAAGCCTCATCAAAACTTAGCTCGCCGTCACGCAGTTGTTTAAGAATGCTCAAACGGTCAGGTTTTTCTGGTTCACCACTAGCACCCAAAGCAGCTGCAATTTCCTCGAGCCGATTTCTTGCGGTGTTATAAGACACGCCTAGTTCTGGCGCTAGCTTTTGCAAATTGCCTCGGTGTTTCAAAAACAGCCCCACAAACGCCACTTGCTCTGCACTAAGTTTAGCAAGCCAGCCTAAACTAAAAGCACCCTCGAGCATAATGCCACTTACCGGGCTCTCGAGCCTCGTTACAATCAATTCTTCCCCACTGATTGGGTCACGGGTAGGTAAAGGGTAAAGCCTTAGGGTCTTAGACATGGCTTGATTTTAGCGCAGAAGCACCAGAGGGCTTTAAAGGAAGTCTGATAGATCTGACAAATTCTTTTGCAGTTTGTCGGATAAGTTTGTCAAATTCTTTTGTAATCCATCTGATAAGTTTGAGAGATTGTTTTGCACTTTGTTAGTCATACTTTTGGATTTACTTTTCACTTTATCTTTGAATTTACTTTCTTCACTTAGCTCGAGCTCTAAAGCCTGCATAGTTTTTATATACTCAGCATCTACCCCGTGAATAGAAAATTCTATGACTTCATCAGCACTTAAATGACCAAAGCCCTGTTCACGGAGTTCTTGAATATAGTTGGCATCTACCCCATGAACAGCTAGCTCGAGTATTTGCCTAAACTTAAGATCAGGGCATAAACTCTTATAGACTTCCACGGTTTCAGGTTTAACATCATGAATGGCAAGCTCAATATAGTCTTTAAAGCGAAACTTTTCAAAGCCTAACGCCATCATTTCACGGATAAATTCGGGATTAACATCATGAATGGCAAGCTCTTTAATCTGTTTGGCACTGAGCAATTCACCTGTTAGACTTTGCAGTTCTTTAATGCGCTTAGGGTCAATACCATGAACCCCTAAGTCAAGTATCTCTTTAAAGGATAAATCTGTAACGCCTAAATCCTTTAATTCTCGAATAAAATCAGCATCTATGCCATGAATGGATAATTCAATAATTTGCTTGGGCGTAAGACTTTTAGAACTGCGAACCGTTGGAAGTACGTCTTGTAAAGGTAACTGCCGCTTCACTTCTTGCACCCTAACCGTCGGTGTTTCTTCAAGCTCGAGCGCCTCTAAAAGTTGCTCTGCCTGTTCGGGGGTCAGTTTACCTTCCTCAAGCATAGCCAAAACCTGAATTCGTTCTTGTTCCATCATTGCCTCCTGTTTAAATAGAATTGTAGATTATCAATAAATCATTTGTCAATATTTAACAATTCATATTTAATTATCTAACATTTTTGATTTCTTGTTGAGTTAGCTATATACTTTTATATAATTAACAAGTGTCAATTGCTTTTCGAAAGGTGATGATAAATGGCATCTTCAAAAAATCTGCCCCCCTTAGACCCTGAAACGACTCAATTTGATTTCTGGCTAGGCACCTGGAGCTTAAGTTGGCCAGCCGAACAAACAGGGGGAGAAGCAGGTCAAATAACAAAGGGAACAAACCACGTTGAGAAAATTCTAGATGGTCAAGCCATTCAAGAAAATTTTAGCTTTACTGAAGGCAAGTTTCAGGGCAAAAGTTGGTCTGTTTACAATGCTCGCCTTGCCAAGTGGCAACAAACCTGGATTGATAGTAGCGGGGCTTATTTGCTCTTTGAAGGCGAATTTAAAGAAGGTAAAATGGAACTTCGAAGCAAAGAACGAAAACAAGACGATAAAAGCCTGCTAAACCGCATGGTGTTTAGAGAAATAACGCCAACAGGCTTTTTCTGGGATTGGCAATACTCAAAAGATGGTGGACTTAGCTGGCAAGATCAGTGGAACATCACCTACCAGCGAAAGACTACAAGTTAGCGCGCTAGCCATCCCCCATCAACTGCCAAAATATGTCCTGTGATGTAGTTAGAGGCGCTCGAGCTTAAGAACACTGCCGCACCTGCAATATCTTTGGGGTCACCCCAGCGACCTGCGGGAATACGCTCTAAAATCTGCCGACTTCGATCAGGGTCATTGCGCAAAGCTTCAGTGTTATTGGTGGCAATATAGCCTGGAGCAATGGCATTAACCTGAATGCCTTTAGCTGCCCATTCATTGGCTAATGCCTTGGTTAAACCAGCTACGGCATGTTTTGAGGAGGTATAGGCAGGTACGCGAATCCCTCCTTGGAAACTTAGCAGTGAAGCAATATTAACAATCTTGCCCCCTGAGCGCTCTAACATTCTCTTTCCCGCAACTTGCGAAAGTAACCAGGTAGCACCAATATTGACATTCAGAATCTGCTGCCAAGCTGCAAAGTCGTGGTCTTTGGCATCTTCGCGGTAAATCATGCCTGCGTTATTGACCAGAATGTCCAGTGAGCCAAGGTCTTGCTCGAGCCTGTTTAAAAACTCAGACGCTTTTTCAGGATTCAGCGTTTCCAAGTCAAGCGGATAAGCCTTAGATTTCTTAGCCAGTGCTTCAATACCCTGAACCGTCTCGGCTGCTGAATGGCGGTTTTCGGTCACGGCGACATCTGCGCCAGCCCTTGCCATTTCTATAGCAATCGCCTGACCAATACCCGTCGCACCTCCCGTAACCAGCGCAACTTTGCCCTCGAGCGAGAACATACTTAAATCTGGCACTTAAACAATCCCCACCATTTTTTGTACCCAGCCTGATTTCGGGTCAAAACTTACACCTTGGGTGCGCCCATTACCTGCTAAAAACCAGAGGTAATAACTGGCACTCCCGGGAGCAGCGGCGTAGGTATGGTAGCCATGAGGCATGCTTAAGAGGCTGTCATCGGTTACGCGGTAGGTATTGTCGTAACCTCGCTCAGGGCTATAGTGCTGCGCTAGTCCGTAGCCATCTGCTGAGGCGTTTCTAAAGTAGTACATCTCTTCATGAAAGACCTCGCCACCAGCTTCAACTTCGTGCTTATGCGGGGGGAAGGTACTCCAGTTGCCACTAGGCGTAATCGTTTCCCCAATAATAAGGCTCGAGACTGCATGACCATCACCCTCTACAGCAATTTGGCGAAAATAGCGGGTAAAATTTAAAGTTCCCCAGGTTCCTGTTTGTACCTCGTTGGGTTTAATCTCATAGGCTTCGGTATCAAGACTCGAGGGAGCCGAGGGTAGGGCAATCTCGCATTTCGTTTTGGCAGTGATGGTGTAGCTCGAGCCTTTGGGTAAATAAACGCTATGAGCATTCCCAGCAAAGACATTTGGGCGACCACCCAGATTTGCAAAGCTTTTGCCATTGACAATCAGATCAGCTTTGCCCGCAAGCATCACCAGCATGATTTCTCTGTCTTTTGCAACTTCGGCTTCGTAACTTTCGCCTGCGGCAAGATTTAGTTTAGAGAACCTAAGCAGGTTACAAGCGTCATCCTGTAGCTGAATAAGCCCCGGCTGTTTAGCAAGTTGATGAAAATAGGTCATTTTTCCTCCTGTATTGAGTAAATCGTATCCAAATCCGATACCCCATTAAACCATATACGATATATCTTCAGCTCAAAAATCCTCCTTTATCTGACTTCAAAGCTAAATTCCTTTAAGCAAAACGGTATGCTAAGCCTAAATCAATTTTAACCCTGGAGTCAGGCATGAAAATCACCGATTTAAAATGCGCACTTATTGGCAATTACCCCGTTGTTCGCATCACAACCGATGAGGGCATAGACGGTTATGGGCAAGCCGAATGGTACAAACCCTTTCTAAAACCGCATATTTTGTTTTACCGCGACATGATTCTGGGTGAAGACCCAACCAACGTCGAACGCGTCATGATGCGCATAAGACGCATGGGCAGCTTTAAACCCTGGGGCGCTGCTGTTAGTGCCATCGAGGTTGCGCTCTGGGATATTGCGGGTAAAGCAGCAGGTTTGCCCATTTACAAACTTTTAGGCGGCAAAGTACGTGACAAAGTGCGCGTTTATAACGGGGGCGTGCGCTTTCCCATGAATGGCTATGAACCTGAGCACTTTGCCGAAAACTTGCAAAAAATGAAAGAGGCCAAAGAAGGCTTTACGCTGATTAAACAAGCCATTGCCTTTCATAGCCCTACCCCAAGCCATGTGACCAATTATTTCTACGGTGAAATTCAACCTGGGGGTCGCCACCCGAACCGAGGTCTGATGACTGAAAAGGGTTTTAAGCACACCCTTAAGTGCATCGAAGCTATGAAAGAAGTTACTGGCGATGAAATTGGCTTAGCCCTTGACTGTGGCCCTGGGTTTGTAATTCCAGATGCACTCAGGCTTGCCAAAGCAGTTGAAGGCATGAATATTGCCTGGCTCGAGGATTTAATCACTGGCGATTACACGCCTTATGTCATGGCTGATCAGTACCGTGAA
>JAHEBB010000251.1 GCA_024642575.1 Trueperaceae bacterium
TACTTCGGTATTAGGGGTAACTTCATCTACAATAATGAGCCTGCCGCCAGGTTTTAAGATGCGTTTAAGCTCGAGCATCGTCTTGCCAATATTAGGGTGATGATGCAGTGTGTGCCGCGCTGTAACAATATCAAAATGATTGTCAGGGAAACCCGTTGTTTCACTGCTGCCAGCCACAAATTTTAAATTTTTAATGTCACCATAAATTTCTTCTGCTGCTTTGCGCATGCCCTCAGAGGGGTCAAGTCCGTAGACTTCTTTAACAAAAGGTGCAAGGGCAGCAGCCGTGTGACCTGTACCAGTTCCCACATCCAGACAGATATCTTCTTTTTGTGGTCTGGCAAGGCTAATGAGTTTGGCTAGAGAGGGGCCAGATTTATGGGGAGCGCTCGAGGCATAATTCTGCCCAAGGTTTGACCAGGCGTTTGCGGTTTGTTCAATACTAGACATAGCTAACCCTCAAAAATGTGTGTGGCTTTGCCATCTATACTGACTTGATTTTTTTCAGCCCAATAATCATGAATCCTTTCACCTTTGTTGCTTGCCCAAGTGTTCAGGTCATCCCGCTCACCTACATAATCAAAAAAGGGGATGCTCATGCCACATGAGGTTTGCACCAGATCAATCGTTAGCTCAAAGATTTGCCTTGTTCCCGGTAAATCAGGAAACTGACGTTTAAGCTCTTCCCAGCGCTCATGCCTTGGATAGATGACGTCTGCCTTGCCGTAAAGCCGCAAAATCATGGGGCGACCTTCAAAGGCACAAAACATTAGCGTCATACGGTTGAGTTCTTGAATATGCGCGGCGCTTTCGTTACCACTGCCCGTGACGCTTAGCCAGACGACTCGGTTAGGGGAGAGCACGCGCAAACTATCCATGCCCTTGGGAGACACATTTACACGACCATCGGCAGCAGCTGTGCCCACGAAAAAGAGTTTTTGCGCTTCGATAAAATCTTGTAAGGCAGGGCTGATACTGGGGTACTGTTTTGCCATAAGAAAAGCACCTTTCAGAATGATTGGGTTTTATACGGATTCCGATAATACACTCTATTAAACCCTAAAGGGTTTAATGCCGTTGCCATCGGAATCCGTATCTGTTTCTACTCGCTCTGCTCGCGTTTATTTCCCTCGGAAATAAACGGAATTGGTATTAGTACGAGAAATCCCCCTTAGTCCCCCTTTGGGAAAGGGGGAGATCAGATACCCCTCCTTTTTTAAAGGTTCCGACCAGAGGGAGAATGATTGGGTAGGGGAGGATTTATTCTTAGATATAAGGCAGTGCTTTAGCCGTTTTACTGATATCAGCATCATGCTCTAAAAGCTCGGCAATGGGGTCCCACATACCGTTGACCAGCGCATCTTTAGCGGTTTTCTTCAGGCTGACTTTGTGGGTTTTGCCGTTAACGGTCACAGTATCATTGGCGACATCTATATCAATTTGGGTGTCTGGGTTAGCACTTACAGCAGCAGCAATTTCTTTAATTTGCTCTTTACTTGCTTCGATGCAAGGCATACCCAGGGTGGTGCTATTGCCAAAGAAAATCTCGGCAAAGCTTTCGCCAATAATGGCGTTAAACCCTGCGCGGCGGATGGCTTGGGGGGCGTGTTCGCGGCTCGAGCCACAACCAAAGTTACTATCAACAATCATAATGCTGGCATCAGCGTAGCGGGGGTCATTTAAAATATGATCGGTTTTATTGCCATTTTGATCAAAGCGAACATCCTTAAACAAAAATTCGCCCAGACCATCAAAGGTCACAACTTTCATGTAACGCGCAGGAATGATGCGGTCAGTATCAACATCTTGACCAGCTACATAAACACCTTTGCCAGAAATTTTGGTTATTTTTTCAAGTGCCATAATCTAATCCTTTCAGGGTAATAGTTTGCGCCAGCTAAGCCACCAAGGGAAACGTTCCTGAGCCTGTTCGCTTTCGGGTTGTTTGGTGATAGCGGGCAATTGCTTGGGTTTTTTAAAGCCAACCATAGTAGTGCGGTTGGGTGGTTTTGTGGGTTCAGCAGGGGCGTAGGTTTCAAAAATAGAACTAAAACCATTGTCAAGCAAAATGTTTATGAGTGACGCCCGCGTAAACCAGAAACTGGTGGTGTTATCTATAGATGACCAGGGTTCCTTAAGTCTTGCCTCGAGGCTTTTAAAGGGCGGATGCTCAAGAAAAGACTTACCCCAGTAGGTCTTGCCTTCGTGCTGTCTTGCCTGCCAGGGTTGGCGGCTGATATGCGAATCAATAATGATCATGCCACCTTCTTTGGTGACTTTGCCCATCTGCTGTAAAAAAAGGAGAACATCAGGAAATTTTAGATGGTACAAGATGCCCAGACAAAGCACCACATCAAACCTACCGTGTTTTTCAGGGCTTAAGTTACGCACATCATCTTGCACAAAGCTGGCCTTTTCCAGACCAAGAGCGTTTTTGCTAAAAATGGCCTTGGCAATATTGGACTCGCGGCCTTCAATGCCTAAAGTCGTTGCGCCGCGTTTGGCAAACTCGAGCGCATAAAGCCCTTCCAAACAAGCTAAATCCAAGATGCGAAGTTCCGAAAAAGGCTTGCTTTGCAAATCAGACACTAACTGCACAATGCGCTGCAATTTGCTTTCATCACCAACCAGACGGTTGCCCATAGTGTAAAGCTCATCCGTTAAGCGGATGTTGTGGGCTGTCCAGTTGCCGTGCTTGGCAATCACAGCTTGTTTTTGGCTAGTCATGTCTGATTGCATCATGAAAGACTTTCTCTTTTTGCTTTTTAGTAGCAAAGCATTAAGGCTTGTTTAGGCGGCTATAGCACCGTGGCCAACATTGCCAAAAACTTCTCTGGCATCACTGACTTGACCTGTAATGGCAGCGGCAACCACCATGACAGGGCTCATCAGGATAGTGCGGCCTGTGGGGCTACCCTGACGACCGATAAAGTTGCGGTTGCTGGTTGAGGCGCAAAGCTGATCGCCAACCAGCTTGTCGGGGTTCATGGCGAGGCACATGCTGCAACCCGCCGCACGCCACTCAAAACCAGCGGCTTCAAAGATTTTATCGATACCTTTTTCTTCGCAAGCCTTGCCAACCAGTTGTGACCCAGGAACGGCAATGGCTTTAACGCCCGCAGCAACTTTTTTGCCTTTAAGGTAACGTGCGGCTTCTTCAAAATCGCTTAAGCGACCGTTGGTGCAGCTACCGAAAAAGGCGACATCAATTTTTGTACCTTTAATGGCGCTTCCAGGCTCGAGCTTCATATGCTTGAGTGCCAGAGCCACATTTTCTTTTTCTTTCTCGCTACTGCTTTCAACCGTGGGTACTGACTCACTTACAAAAATAGCCTGTCCAGGGTTAATGCCCCAGGTCACGGTAGGTTCGATGTCTTCTGCTTTTATATTCACAACATCGTCATAGTGACAGTCTTTATCGCTGGCAGAGGCTTTCCAGCGCGCAACAGCAGCGTCCCAGTCAGTAGCTTTCGGGCTGTAGGGGCGGCCTTTTAAGTATTTGTAGGTTGTTTCATCGGGGTTGACATAACCGCAGCGAGCGCCACCTTCAATGCTCATATTGCAAACGGTCATGCGCTCTTCCATATTCATGCGGTCAAAGACACTGCCGCCGTATTCGTAGGCGTATCCAAGACCTCCGTTGACACCCAAAACGCGAATGATATGCAAAATCACGTCTTTGGCATAGACCCCAGGCTGAAGCTCCCCATCAACATTGATGCGGCGAACTTTGAGTTTGCTTAAAGCCATGGTCTGGGTTGCCAGAACATCTCTTACTTGACTGGTACCAATACCAAAGGCAATCGCGCCAAAAGCGCCGTGAGTGGCGGTGTGGCTGTCGCCGCAGGCAATGGTGGTAGCGGGCTGAGTAATGCCTTGCTCGGGGCCAACCATATGGACAATTCCCTGCTCACCGCTATAAAGATCAAACATTTTGATACCGAACTCTTGGGTGCTATTACGCAGTTCTTTAATCATGGCGTCAGCCAGTTTGTCTTCAAAGGGTTCTACGCGGCTATGGGTTGGCACGATGTGGTCAACCGTGGCAAAGGTGCGCTCGGGGTGGCGTACTTTTAAGTTAAGGTCGCGGAGCATGCCAAAGGCTTGCGGGCTGGTGACTTCGTGAATAAGATGCGTGCCAATAAAAACTTGCGTCTGGCCATTTGAGAGCGTGGCAACCGAATGCTCATCCCAGACTTTTTCAAATAAATTCTTTCCCATATTCTTTGCAAAATGTTGCTAAACCGAGCAACATTTTTGCTCCTTTCATAAAAAAACCCTCGAGCCATAACTCGAGGGGTAATCACCTAATTAAAACTCTAAATTAGCTAATAACCCCTAAACTCGGTAGCAAGATGGTCTGCCAAAGGCTAATTACGCGAAGACGACGTCGTTGGATAGGGGTAGCTAACATCTCTACGAGTATAAGCACGCGGCTAAACAGTGTCAACGGGGAAATGAGCAAGAAGTACACTACTTTTTTTAACTTCAGGAGGGTTTAACTACAGCAGCCTAAGCTAGACTTATAGTTTTTTTGCGTATCAGGCTTTTGAGAGCCTTAGTGGCCATCAATAAGCTATGCTTTAAAAAGCGAAAAAAGAGTTTTTTAAGGAGTAGCCATGACTTACCAAGCACGCTTGTTTGATGCCCATGCCTCGAGCCTAGCCTTTCCCTTAGGGGGGATTGGTACGGGCAATGTTTCACTGGGTGCGCGCGGGGAATTACGCGACTGGGAACTGTTTAATACTCCAGCCAAAAATAGCCTCTTGCCCAATACCTTTTTTGCCCTGTATCTAAAACCAGAGGGCGAGAAGGCTATATCTCGCGTGCTCGAGGGGCCAGTTGCTCCGCCACATACCCTATCGCATGGGTATCATCCGATTACCACAGCAGGCTTACCGCGACTGGCAAAAAGTACCTTTAAGGGTGAATATCCTTTGGCCAAGGTTTATTTTGAAGATGCCAGTTTGCCTCTAGATATTGAACTCGAGGCTTATACGCCGCTCATTCCCTTAAACCCAGAGGATTCGGGAATCCCCTGTACGATTCTGACCTATACCCTGCGTAATACTTCTACTAAGCCTGTTGATTTGACACTGGCAGGTTCGATCATGAACCCCGTAGGTGGGCTGAGGCGCAATGCCTATGATTTTCTTGACCCAAACCGTAAAGGCAGAAGCGTCAATGAATTTCGTGAGACTAAGACCTTTAGCGGCTTGTATTTACATGCCGAGGGTTTAGACGAAAATGATTTGAACTATGGCAGCATGAGTCTAGCTACTGAGCATAAAAACCTGACGGTAAAACCCGCCTGGAGGCGAGGGGCATGGTTTGATTTCTTGCGTGAATTTTGGGATGACTTTAGTACCGATGGACGCTTAACAGATCTTGAGTACTCTGAACTTGCAAAAGATGCTAGACCTGATACCGCGTCTTTAGGTCTGATAGATACCTTGCAAGCAGGTGAAACAAAAAGCTACACCTTTGTACTGAGCTGGTATTTCCCAAACCGCATGGCAAGCTGGCAGCGCGAATCAGACAAGATTATTCGCAATCACTACGCTACCCGCTTTGAAAATGCCTGGGCGGTTGCTGACTATGTTTTTAAACATCAAGCAAGGCTCGAGTCTGAAACACGCAGGTTTCATAAGGCCCTTTTTGACACCACTTTGCCTTCTTATGTGATTGACGCGCTCTCGGCAAACATTGTGCCATTGCGTAGTCATACCTGTTTCTGGACAGAGGATGGGCGGTTTTACGGCTGGGAAGGCTGCTTTGATGATTTTGGCTGCTGCGCGGGCACCTGTACCCATGTCTGGAGCTATGCATACACGCTGGCTTACTTATTTCCAAGTTTAGAACGCTCCATGCGTGAAACCGAGTTTTTGCTTGAAACCGAAGCGGACGGCTATATGACCTTTAGAACCTTTAAAACCTTTGGCGAAACCTTTGAATGGCCCAGTGAATGGGGCATGCAAAAACCCGAAGCTGCCAGCGATGGGCAGATGGGCTGTATTTTGCGGGTCTACCGCGAGTGGCAACTTTGCGGGAATAAGGCCTGGCTCGAGCCTCTCTGGAAGCCTGTCAAGCGCTCTCTCTTTTTTGCTATACATCACTGGGATGCCAACGAAGATGGCGTTCTAGAAGGCAAGCAACATAACACTTACGACATAGATTTTTATGGCCCTAACCCGCTAAGCAGTGTTTACTATTTGGCAGCATTGCGCGCTACTGAAGAACTTGCCAAGGTAATGGATGATGCTGAAACTGAAAAGCGTTGCCGCCATTTGTTTGAAAAAGGCAGCCAGCACCTAGATGCTCTGCTCTGGAACGGGGAATACTTTATTCAAAAGCTCGAGGATGTGGACGCTTATCCTTATCAACACGGCAAAGGTTGTCTCTCTGACCAGCTTTTAGGGCAGCTCCATGCCAAGGTTCTTGGGCTGGGGGATTTGCTGCCAGCTGAACATGTCAAGCAAGCGGTTAAATCGATTTATCACTACAATTACCTTGCGGATTTTCGTAACCATGTTAATGCACAGCGCACTTATGTCTTAAATGATGAAGCTGGACTCTTGCTATGTAGCTGGCCGCAAGGGGGGCAACCTAAATTTCCTTTTGTTTACTCCGATGAAGTCTGGACAGGTATTGAGTATCAGGTAGCTGCCCATTTGATTTTTGAAGGTTGGACGGACGAAGGTTTAAAGCTTGTTAAAACCGTTCAGGATAGACACGACGGTATAAAGCGTAATCCCTGGAATGAGGTTGAGTGCGGCAATCACTATTCGCGTAGTATGGCAAGCTGGGCGGTATTACTGGCACTTAGCGGGTTTCACTGTGATATGGCTAAACATACAATGAGCTTTGAACCAAGACTTGAAACCTCAGAGACCAGCTTTACTTGTTTTTGGTCAACGGCAAAAGGCTGGGGGACTTATACCCAGGAAAAAGATGCTAAGGGAAACTGGCAAGCCAAAGTGGAGGTTTTAGCTGGAGATATGAGCGGTGTAAAGGTAAGCGCTTGCGGAAAAACCTGGACCCTTTAATACCAAACCCGGTAATACGCTTAATAAACCCTGACAAGATTTATACCGCTCCCATCGGGTTTGGTATTCGTTTCAACGATCAAAGATCGCATTTAATTCTTAAGAATTAAATGGAAAGGCTATAAGGATGACTAAGCTTGTTATCGTTGGGGGTTTTTTGGGCGCAGGTAAAACCACCCTTATGTTACAGGCTGCAAACCATTTAAAAGCAAAGGGTTATCGCGTTGGGCTGATTACCAATGACCAAGGGGATGACCTTGTAGATACCGCTTTGCTCGAGCGTCAGGGTTTTGCCGTAAACGAAGTGGCAGGGGGCTGCTTTTGCTGCCGCTTTCCTGATTTGCTCAAGGCCTTAGCCCAGTTACAAGAGGTGCAAAACCCCGATATTATTTTGGCGGAACCCGTGGGTAGTTGTACCGATTTGGCGGCGACCGTTTTGCAACCCCTGGCAAAGTACTACCCGAACCTTCAGCTTGCAGCCTTAAGCATAGTCTTTGATCCGTTAAGAGATATAAGCAGGTTTAACAGGCAGGTCACGTATCTTTTTGAGCAGCAACTTTCTGAAGCGCAAATCATCTTGCTTAATAAAGTGGATGTTTTGGCAGAAACCCAAAGGCATGAAGCGCTCGAGCTTTTAGCCAGCCAATATTCAGGCGCACACATACTTAGCGTTTCGGCGCTTACAGGCGAAGGGCTCGAGCCCTGGCTAGACCTTGTGCTGGGGGTTATGCAAGCAGAAACGAAAACCCTTGATCTGGACTATCAGCGCTACGCTGAAGCTGAAGCAGCGCTGGCTTGGTTGAATGCTAAAGGTGTCGTGACAAATGATGAACGTTTTTCGCCTGTAGCCTGGTTAGAAGCAATTTTTG
>JAHEBB010000006.1 GCA_024642575.1 Trueperaceae bacterium
CACCAGCTGATCTCTTCTAACTTCCAATGCCTTTTTCATTGGTTCCTAAAGTATGCCATATTTGACGTATGATAATGTCCTTTATCATGGTCCGATTCGTTCCTCTGAAACACCTTAGGGTGGGGATAGACGGCAAAGCAAGAAAGGAGGCGCTTTGACAACTTGATGGTTATTTAGGTGTAAGTCCTAACTCTGAGGCAAACAGTGAAAACGGGTCCCTACCAAGAGTTAGTTTTGACCTCCTCATAAAACGTGATTGCCTTACACTAGCAACATTGGACTTGCGGATGAACCAAGAATACTAACTTCATATCACTTAGATACAGTAGTAAAGATTTCTCGCCTTGTCCTTGGTCTGAGAACGATCCACAGTAATACTGTGTCAATAAGTAAAGTTGTGCTGTGGAAGAAGTTCACATCTTTAGCAAGTGCTGACCCACCTACGATCACACCAAATATTGCCGCACCCAAAGCGATCCACCAGGACCAGTGTCTATGATGCCACAAACCAATCCCTACAACTAACTTAACTACAGCAACTATCAAGATCATAAAGGCACCGATAAATGATGAATAAATAATCGCCTCTAAACCTGACCAATTTTTCAACAAAAAGATAGCAATCAAAGTTAAACCAACTGCACCACCAAGCGAAAACAGCCCAGTGAAAAACCAAAGTAGAGCAAGGCTTCTTAATAGCTTGGAGCGATGAGCTGCCACCTTTTAATCCTATCATGCAAAAGCCCTAAACTAGATTGAAAATCGGCTTGAAGAGGAATCATTTGGTGGGTAAAATGACAAACAGATTGGTCACTTTAAATTTGTGAAAACTTCCCCCTCTTCCCCTCAAAAGACTAAACCCCATTTGCTATACCGCAGTATCCGCCTCACAATTCTTATTCTACTTGCTCTGTTTATAATCATAGCTGGAGCCCTTTCTACAACGCTTCGATTCTCATTTCAAATCGCTGAGAAAGTCATTCCTTCGATTATCAAGGATGCGTACTCTAAAGCATTACCCACCATTTTGGAACGTTCCGAGGGACTCAACCTGGAAGCAAGCCCGATTGAAACCTGGAGCGGTCCGAGACCCGCCAGCGCAACAATCCCTTTTCCTTTCTCTCCAGATCGCCCCACCCTGATTGTGCTTATCCATGGTGCAACTCGGCCTCCAAGCGAGGATTCAAACATCGGCACGCTCGCAGGTGCACGAAATTACTGGGGCTTCCACTTTGTATCTGGTCTACTACAAGCGGAAAGCCTACAAACGCTTTCCGGTACCACCCTTACTTCTGAAACATGGACCAATACAGCACTAGACGATACTTTGCCTGGCGATCACATCGTCGTGGCTACTCATGAAGCTGGCATAGTAACCAATGCAGGTTATGTAGCCCTGCTCTATCACGACGGCTCTGATTTCCTCGGCCCCCAGGCGGAAGCTACTGTTACTCAACTGGGTAAGTTGGTAGATTATTTCGAAACTCAATTAGGAATTGAACCTCAATTAGTCTTGCTAAGTCACAGTATGGGGGGACTGGTGGCGCGCTTTGTGCTCAATGCTCCTGAGGCTCATACGCCACCCTTTTTGCTGTCGGCAACAACGCGAGAAAAGGCCATCAAGATTAGGGACAGGACGCTCTACTTAATCACATTATCAACTCCACATGAGGGGTCTCGAGCTGCCAACGATGTACTAATAATGGAACAGGTCACACTCCTCACCCAGACGGTGCTTGATCGTCTGGGCTTAAGTAGAGATCGAGATCCGCAACACGCTGCAATGGCATTCCTGAGAGCATTTCAGCCGTCAACTCAGCATCTGCGTACTGATACCCTCGCTGCATTAAATAACAGCACCAACGGGCTCTTAGCACCACAGCACGGACGCCGTAGTGACGGTAGTCTGATTCCAATCTATGCTTTGTCGGGGCGTTCTCCAGGTGGTGGTTTTTTCCAATATCCCACTAGCACGCTTGCCCTCGAACTAGCGTTGCTAGAACTCCAGGGGAACCGACTTAATCTTGGAAACAAGCTCCGTAATGATACCCTAAGTATGCTGCTGTCCGACTATCTTCTACATAATTTCCCCGGATTTACTCAGGGCTGGGGAAAGATACCCGATGGGTTAGAACAACTCGATAAAGTAGCAAGAGTGCAAGCCATCGGCACTTTTAAGCTAAGTATTCCCAGCTATGCGGATTTCGCACGCCGATCAGTGTCATTAGAAACGTTCCCACCATTTTATCTCAACCGAGAGTACGAGCTACTTCGCAAGGATGATCCTACTCCTAGCGATCGGTTAGAAATGTGGTTAGATAGTGTGATAACAGCAACGCTAGACCGTCCTGATCTCTCTGAGTTGGGAGATTCGATTCTGGAGAATGCACCCATCGAAGAGATTCGCTGTCGTTTTCTGGGAGCAGAAGTTTGTCTCTTTAAAGGGTCAGGCACCTCTAAAGACGGGGAAATTGACGCTGATGGAGTCGTGTCAATTGACTCGGGGCTGGGGCTTTTCCTGGGTACTGAAATACCCTACTTCTTCGCACATGACCAACTTTGGGACCTGGGGTATGGGCTCGAGTACGGATCTTGGTACCGATTAGGGGTAGGAGATCAAGGGTTGGAGGTGAGTCCATATCCATGGGAATGGGGTAACCATGCCTTCATGCAATATAGTGGTGATGTTGCTATCTGGCTTAACCAGCATATTCTCAATACCGCGGGACCGATCATAAGCCCCGATACCTTCAGTACTTGGAACCCGATAAAGTGACCAACGTTCGCACGTTAGTCTCAGATACTGTTGCCGAATTCAAAACCCTGTCTCTGACGAAGAATCTGAAGGTTTAAGTTTCTCAAGAAACAGAATTGCCCTGCTGAAAATGGCTATTTCAAGCTAGATTTAAGCGATTGGAACTGAATTCTGAGTTAAAAACCAATGTTTTCTCACCAAAAAACAGCTTTTTCTTTAAGGATTAGCTAACTTGGCAAATCGAGAATTTTAACCAATAGTGGAACTTTTGCAAGAAGCCAAACGGTTTTTTATAACCTTAAAGGCGTTCCAGGAATGTGGTTTACACAAAACAGCTTGTCTTTGATGTTAAAATCACAAACTTAGAATTGTTAATATTTCATAAGGAGGCAAAAATGCGTTTAGGAATGAAAATTGTTTTTTTGGTCTTAGTTTGCGTTGGTTTGTTATCAGGCTGCATCCCAGGCTTGTTTGGAGAGGTAATGTCTTATAAGTGTCCTGATGGCAGTATCGCTAATGTTGACACCACAACGTCTCCTCCTACGGTGACGTCAGGTAATACTCTATATAGGCTTGTTAACCTTCAAACCAATGGTCGTTGGACTACCGAAGGTTTTTTAGAAGAGATTTCTTATACAGATCAAGAACTAACTTTTCATGAGGTGGGTGGTCTTGTAAACTTTGTTTGTACTCGACTTTAACCCAATTTTTAAGGGCGTTTTTTAAGAGCCTAGCTCGTTAGCGAAAATTATAGGTTGTGTCCTAAACAGTCTCTTCTGGCAGGATCAGTGCAATCGACAAACTGATTCGGTGTTTTACTAATAAAAATACACCCTAATATTGAGTAAAGGGCTAGAAGCAATAGTCCTATACTTTTTCACTTCCCCAAAGATATCTTTGTAAAAGGAGTAAACATGAATAGGTATCCTATAGGGTCATCGTGGGTTCTTCTGTTGGTGTTTTTGCTAAGCACCAGTGTCTTTGCGCAATCCGAGCTTATACCTGAAGTCTTAAGCGCTAGTTCAGGTGAATGTATAATGGGCACACCAGCTGACGAAGTCCTTGGGGTTACCATTATTTGTGGGCAGATTGAAGTTCCTCAAAATTGGCTAGAACCTGATGGCATTGCCTTAACTATTTCTTATGCCATCTTGCGCAATAAAAGTTTTGCACCTGCATTAGATGCAGTCATTTATTTTGAGGGTGGACCAGGTGGTTCAGCTCTTGCTAGTCTAAATGGCCTAAAAGGTAGTCTGGAAAAGATTCGAGAACATCGAGACGTCATTATTTGGGATCAACGCGGTACAACTTTTAGTACAGAGTTATTTTGCCCAGAGGCTGTTCAAATCACTAATCCAGAAACATATGATCAGCAAGAAAGCGAAGGGCAAACCCGCCTTGAATCTATGAGTGTTAATGCTTACAGTGATCCTGATGAAGTTTGGCAGATTGTCGTGGAATTTTCGCAACTGGCTGACCGAAGTCGGTGTGTTCCTTATTTAGAAGCAAAAGGTCTTGATCTCACGCAGTTCTCAACGGAAAATACGGTACTTGATGCAATTGCCTTGATGAAACACCTTGGCTATCCCGCTTATAATTTGTTTGGTGTTTCTTACGGCAGTACCGTGGCATTAGCCATTATGGATTACATCAAAAATCATGATAAGGCTACCTTACCAGTTATTCGTAGCAGCGTTATTGAGGGGATTGCCCCGCGTAACCGCTCCTGGGTCGAAGTCGGGTATGAGCAAGTTTGGCCTATGCTACAGGTTTTTTCACAATGTGAAAACGATGCAAACTGCGAAGCGGCCTACCCCAATATTCGCCAGCGAGCAATTGACCTAACGGCTAGCCTGCAAAATCTACCTCTAATCAGCCCAGATGACCGCGAAATTACGCTAGAGGATGTTCTGGCTATTTTGCGTGCTGCGACCTCTACATCATCCCTGGCAAGACCCTATTTACCGCGGATGATTGCTGAGCTTGAGCAAGGAGAAACCGCAACGTTTGAGGTACTGCAAGCTGCTCTTGCATACACCATCAGCTTACCTGAACAACTATCCAAAACAGAAACACCCGCGGCAGGTAATCTAAGTACTCAACTAGATCAGTTAGATGCACAGTTTGAGGCCATTAAAGATCAAGTAGGATTATTACTTTTGACCGAGAAGATTCTTACTGAAGCGACCACCAAGGCCAGATCACGGCCAGAGTTATTCGTAGCTCTCATCAATGGCTATTTGGAAACGCTCAGTACCGCACGTCCCCTTTTCTTGGGTGCCCTTCACGCCCCGAGCATTCACCCTAACCAACGCACGCGTCAAAACCTGCTTAGCCTAGTCACCACAACGGTGTTTTTCCCTACTTTGAGTGAACAATTTAGCACGCTGATAAATCTGATGACAGAGGATGAGATTGCTGAAGTTTATACCAAGCTGACTAGTGCTGTCTTCCAGGGTGAATTGGTTAATATTGTCTCACTTACCAACCGAGTTGTTAATTGCAATTACTTTAGCAATACTATGTTCAACAAGGTAGCTTTTGAGACCTACCCAACCTTTGAAGCACCCCACCTCATTGGTCCTGAAGCCTTGCAGCCGGCAAACTATCAATACAGTTGCGAACAACTCGGGTTAGCTGCTGAAACCTTTTCACCCCCACCTCCAGGGGTTAGTAGCAGCATCCGAACTTTAGTGCTGAACGGAGCATTGGACGCTAATACACCTGTCGTATATGCCGAGCGCGCCATGGAAGGCTTGAGTAATGCCAAATTGATTGTGGTACCAGAAGAGTCACATGGTTTTACCGTGCTAGGAGACGAGTGCGGGCAGGCCCTGGTAAATGCCTTTGTTCTTTCGCCTAATGAGAACTTCAATCAAAGTTGTGTTGACGCCAAACGCATTGTTTTTGTCCTACCAGATGCTGAATTACCTGCATTACCTTAGTAATTATGTAGTTAACCTGTAAGCCTAGCTCTTTTTTTACCCTAAGCTTACTTGATTGAATCATTCTGTTTCTAAATACTCATTTCACACTTCAGCAAAATTTTTCTTGGGAGAACAATAGAGGCTCATTTAAGTTAAAGTTCGCGAAAAGACTATTGGAGGACAAGTTTTCATGATCCCAAATCATTTAAGACACCGAGCAGAAATGCCGGTGTACCTATTCGGTATATTAGTCAATCTGTTGGCCGTAGTCATTATATTTGGAATAAGCATCGGTAGCTGGGATTTAGGAGTAGACATTAAACAATATCAAAGTTTTTTAGTTACCTTATTTCTCCTACCCTTCACAATCTTAATCCTTTTACATTGGAACTATGCCAAAATCCGCGGCAATGCGATTCAGATAACAGACAAACAATTTCCAGATGTTTATACCATGTACCGCAAGTTAGCTTTAGAAATAGGTTTCCAAGAAAACAAGATCCCCAAGCTTTATTTGATTCAAGGTGGGGGTACCCTCAATGCTTATGCTACAAAATGCAATCTTAGGAAATCTTATGCTGTCGTATACGCCGATATTTTTGAAATTGTCAGATTTCATGAGGACTATACCACACTAAAATTTATTCTGGCACATGAGTTGGGCCATATTGCCTTAGGTCACGTCAATATTCGCCGCAAAGTATTCACCTATTTTGCTAACCTCTTCCGTCCCTACGCGCAAACGTTTACCAGAGCCCAAGAACTTTCTGCAGACCGAGTTGCTGCCAACTTTGTTCCTGAGGGCATTGATCAAAGTCTATTTATATTAAGTGCGGGTAAAAATCTTTACCCTGAGGTTAATAAAGAAGCATATCTCGAACAAATTCAAAATGAACAAAATGGGCTTTTTTTGCGTGCCGTTAATCTTATGTCTGATCATCCAATTATGAGCAAACGTATGTTGGCCTTAGATGACATTAAAAACTATGGTTTGAAAAAGCATGGGAAGTTATTTTGAAGTTTTCGGATTTGCTAAATAAACTTAGGTAGCTTGAGCTACAGTTTTCTATAAACGAAATGGGTAACCTTTATCGAATCTAATTAGAATTTCACTTTTTTCTAATATACATTTAATTTGGAGAATCGTTTTTAAGGATTTGATTAAAACTCAAACTTCATTTACTGAGATTCAATGTATGATGGTGAAAATCTTAAATTTAAGATTCAAGAGGGCCAGTAAATATATTTTGTATTTGTAAAGGATGATCAAGGATGCTCAAACTAAATAGGTTAGCGAACGCAAAAGTGATGCTATGGATATCCCTCCTTGGGATGCTTTTTTTAATTTCAAGTTGTGTGATTGTGTCTAGTCCACCTGTCGAGTTTTCCGTAACGTACAAAGCCAGCAAAGGTTTTGACAGTGATAGCGCAAAGATCCAATTTGCCAATGCCGCAGGTACCATTGTGAACGGTAGTTTTACAGGTAACAGTTTTAATCAAGTGGTTACCGTAGGCGTGAGTAAGTCAGCTGAATTGCGGGCCTCAGACATTTTTGGCGAAATCGACCTTGAAATGATCGTGGAACGCAAAAGTGATAATACTGTGCTGTTTCAGCAAACCAAGAAATGCACGACTACGACTACGAATTGCGCAATCACTTTTACGACCCCAGCAAAGTAAGGACATAGCATGAAAAAATATCTTGGTCTCTCATTACTTGCTTTATTACTATCGTTTGGCTTGACCGGTTGTATCGTGGGTGTAACCGATGGCAGTGGCCTTAGCTCGCAAGGCTCAAGTGGCTCAGTGGTTGTGGTTTATCGGGTAGAACTGAGTGGGAATGCTAGTTTGAATTCCGTACAATGGCTTGAAAATGGTAGCACTCAAATGCAGATTACAAACACAAACTTTACACGTACCATAAGGGCTAATCCTGGAGATACGATTTACCTGACAGCCGATGCCAGTGCACCAGGCGGTACCGTACGACTAAGTTACGAAGCCACAAGGGGCGGTGAAGTCATTGGTCGTTCACTGATAAATTGTGATCAGGCTTCTTGTCCCAACTTCGTGCTACAAGATACCCTGCCCAACTAAACCCAACTATGTACTTAAAGTCCTTCTCAAGCCCATGCACTTAAAGTGCATGGGCTTGAACTAACATGTTTAGAATAATAAAACATGGCTATCAATTGCCCTGGCTTCATGATAATGGCAAGATCTTCCTAGATCTTTAGTTTCCACACCAACGTTCAAAGAGGGGAATGAAATCAATTGGAGATTCTATGAAATCAATTAGTATTAGTCTACTAAAGATTGTGCTTTTGCAACTAATATGTTTTGGCGTTGCTTTGGCACAACAGCAGACTATTTCTCTTGCCCCTGGCTTCACGCCTGATCCTTATATCATTCAGGGTACCTCAAACGGTCAAGATAACGCGCCAGATTATTTCCCTGGAGACCGCTATGGCAACCCTTGTAGCGGCTTCATCAACTACCGTCAGCCCAATGTAATGCTTACTGTTACCCGTGGCGGGCTCAGTACCGTAATTAACGTTCAAAGCACTGGCGATTCAACCCTAATCATCCGAAACCTAGAGAACAATCAACTCTACTGTAACGATGATTACAAGGGTCAGCGCAGTGCAACGATTGATGATTATTTCCCAGCGGGTCAGTACGCAGTCTATGTCGGAACCATCGGTAGTCCCTTTACCTTCTCACTTAGCTTTATAGAAAAAGGTCATGCTGCAACCGTCATTCCTCCAACTGTTATAACCCATCCAGGTAACCAAGATACGGATCCTAATCCGAACATTGTAGCCAGTAGGATTTTTTGTTACTACAACGGTAACAATACCTGTGGCTATTTTGCGGTCTTTGACCCTGCACGTGATCTCACCGAAATTTCTATTACCCTGCCTAACGGCGAGCTCTCAGTGATTCAGTTCGACTTTGTCCGTCACAGTTTCTATGTGGTAGGGAATAATAATCTCACTGTTCAGTACGATGGTAGAAATACTTACTACATGGATGTAGGTGCTGCCTCTTTTACCGTTCCTCAAACCTTAATCCCTGGCTACTGAATCTGAAGGGGTTGCTGTTAAGCAACTCTAAGTTTGTTTTTTAATAATGGGAGTTGAAAAGAAAAAGTCATGAAAACGCTTAGCCAGTCAAAGATAATCCGCGTGTTTCTTATACTCATTACCTTGATGCTTGGCATCTCTCAGGCCCAAGGTCAAGCGCTAGACCCCCTGCGGGATGCTAGCTATATTGACGTTCTACGTAATACTACTTATGTCGGTATTTATGGCGTGCCTATCACGCTCAAAAATGGTTACTACGAAGGTTCACACGACAGCGCTGATGACAGCGCTGGTAGCCAGGTAACCCTGCTTGAACGCCTTATGGTTCGAGGTAAGTTAAGTGAGGGTGGAGTAGAACACACAGTGGTGCTACTTGAAAAGAGGGGTGGCGGAACGGGTAGCTTTCTTTACCTAGCGGTTATGGCAGAGGTAGAAGGCGTCCCAGTTAGCCTGGCAAGTACGTTGATTGGTGATCGTATCCCAGTGCGTAACCTCAGCATCAGTGGTGAGGACAATCAGATTATTCTGGATATTGTGATCGAAGGCCCGGGAGATGCAGCTTGCTGTAAATTCACCAAAGCCCGGCAAGTGCTGCAGCTCCAGGATGATTTCCTGGCGACACTGTCGCTGGAAGAGCAAGGACGCGTGTCACTGGCAGACATCGAGGGGGTTACTTGGTTGTTGCGTGAAATTGGGCCAGGTGAATCTCCCCTAAAGGATGTGCCGGTCACCCTTACGTTTGAGGCAGGCAGAGTGTTTGGATCAGCGGGTTGTAATCAGTTTCAAGCGACCTACGAAGCCCAGAATGAGACCGAGATTCCAGTTGATCTGGTGATGGGTCCCATTCTGACAACCCGAAAAATGTGTGAACCTCTGGTGATGGCGCAAGAGGATGAATTCCTGGCCAAATTACAAGGTCTAGCTGATTTTGGCTTTTTACTAGGAGACCTTCGGTTTAGTTACCTCGTGGAGGGTCAATACGGCGCTATGGTGTTCGAGCAGCAAGTCGTGCCAGCCAGCCTGACGGATACAGCTTGGCAGTGGCTGTACTACGAGGATCCTGTTGATGGCAGGACTGACATTGCTGATCCTGCGAATTCCCGTTTGACATTTGGTATCGATGGCCAACTTGAACTGATGACAGACTGCCTAACAGCAAACCTGCCTTACACGGTTCAGGGCTCGAGTCTAATGATCGACACCAGCAGCCTCGACCTATCTAGTTGCAGTGCTGACTCTGCCTCGCTACGACTCGGTCGTGATCTGGAGTACGTTCGTATCTTTTCATTGAATGAAGGCAGACTCCTACTGGACTTACTTGCCGATGGTGGCACGCTTGTGTTTGAGCAAGCTCCTTTTGCCGTTACTACAACTGAACAAGACAAAGCCACACCACCAGAACCTATCGAAGTGCGTCTAGATACTGACACTGTTGGCGAAGTCTTAAGCAGCTAACCGAGCAAAACGAGAGACTCTAGTTGTGGCTATAGGAATATTAGCCAACCAGTCAGTGACTCTGTGCATGTTAATTGCTGCCGCAATAGCAACATGTTGTAAAGAGGTCTTTCGGAAACCCCGATAACGCGATCGTCGTAAATCATTAGCACGAACCCCTTGAGACATGGTGGCTTCAATACCAGCCCGTAGCTTATAACGAGCTTTCCACTCGTCATGAGCTTGAAGTGCTCTCGCCTCAAGTAAGGCTTCATGCTCTTCACGGGGTTTAATTGTCAAATGCCTGGATCCTTGTTTGCGCCGTGTGCATAGTTGACGTGAGGGACAGTGAGCGCAGTCAGTATGTTTGAACTTTACGGCAATGCGATCATTTCCAGATAAGTCTTTCGTGGCCGACCATGAGCTACTTTCTTTACCTTCAGGGCAAATCATTCGCTCAGCATCCCAATGAATTGTGAACCGGGAAAGATCATAGGCTTCCTCTAGTTTGGCTTGCCAACTGGTATCTTCCCTTAGAGGTCCTAGCAATTCAAGCCCAAAGTCTCTAGGGCTTTCTAATATCAAGCCTGAATCCACAAAGCCAGCATCAGCTAAATGCTCTTTGGGAAGTAATTGTTTTGCTTTGAGCTTGGTATGGATTCTTTGCGTTTGATTCATATCAGATGCACTAGCACCTGTGGTAATGACATTAGTAATGATATGTGGTGCGTCTGCATCACAAGCTTCTGTAATGAAGACCTTATAACCTGTCCAGGTCATACTTCGCTTATTACCAAATTGTGCATCTGGATCATAAGGTGAATTAATACGCTGGCTTGCCGGGGCCAGGTCTTTTGCCTCGCGGTAAGTAACAACCCCTTCATTTATCCAGAACTGATCTAACCAAACTTTGCGTAAGCCTTCAATAACGGGCAGGCTTGCCAAGTAGCTATGGCTTGAAGATTGGTATATCTTCTCTAACAGCTTAAAGCCATCTTCAGCCACTTGCTCTAGATACTGCACCCTAGCTTCTTTACCTTTAATTAAACGAGATTCCTCGATTCTTAAGGAGTATCTTTCAAACCAATCATCTGGTACCCAAGCTTTTAACCACGCAGGCTCAACAGTTGCCACTATGTTTAAAGCAGCACGCAAGCTTTCAATAATGCATTCGGATCGATTGAGGGCTCTAACTTGTGCCAGGATATGGGTTGAATCACTACGTTGTTTACCCCCGGCTTTCAGCAACCCTTTGGTTTTAAAATGCTCGAGCATTTTATCCAGTAATAGCTGTTCATTCTCGCTTTCACTTAATCGACTTCGAAATTCTGTTAGAACCGAAAAATCAAAGCCGGCATCGTCAAGTTTTAGCCCTAAGGCATACTTCCAGTCAATGCGACTTCTTACTGCCTCAGCAGCTTGTCGATCACTTAGACCTTCAAGAAACTGAAACACGGTTATTAAAGCTAAACGCCAGGGTGCTATGGCTGGTTGACCAGTGGCAGAAAACAAAGCTGCGAAGTCTTCGTCCTCATACAAAGTGCCAAACTCATCTCGCAACTGCATGATTTTATTGCCTTTTGGAAACGCTGCTTTAGCCACACGAATGGTCGCTTCGGGTATTTCTCTCTTCGTTTCAGGTTTTAACATAGACCATTATCTCAGTTCGCTTTGACTTCGCCAACAGTGTCAGATACTATGCTAAACAGCTACTTAAACGAGACAACCCCAGCTGCTGCACTTTTAGTTATTACCCCAGATTGGACCTATGAAAAGGCTGTCGGCGTAACAGAATTGGGGGGTAGCAAGGCTGTTACGTCCAACATGCCCTTCCAAATTGGAAGTAATACCAAAATGATGACCTCAACCATCATTCTGCAGTTACATGAAGAAGGCTTGTTAAATATCAATGATCCAATCAGTATTTATCTGCCTGATGTTACATCGCGTTTACCCTACGGAGAAGAAATTACGATTCTCCAGATGTTAAAACACCGTTCTGGTCTCTGGGATTATGTAGATCCCTTATTTTTTGGGGCGTTAGAAGATGGCGCTGCATTTTCTAAGGCTTATACGTTTGAAGAACTTACTGATTACGTAGCAGAAAATGGTACGCCAGAGTTTGCACCTGATAGTCTTAATGAGGCTGGAGAACCAAATTTTGACTACAGCAATACCGGCTATCTCCTTCTAGGAATGATTATTGAAACCATTACGGGTTTGCCTCTCGATGAGGTCTACCAAGCCAGAATTTTTGCCCCCTTAAACCTAGAAAACACTTTCTATGCCACAGGTATTGTGCCCGAGGGAATAACGCCTCGTGGTTATATCTTTTTTGGTTCGAGCTTAAGGGATAGTACTGATTTTAACTTATCCGGCGCAGGTCCTGCAGGTGCGGTGATTTCAACCCCAAGAGACTTAGCTACGTTCCTATCATCATTATTAAAAGGTGACTTGTTTCAAGACGTAGCAACTTTAGAGCTAATGCTTTCTGATCCCAAAATCATGTCTACAGCAGGTGGAGACTATGCCCTTGGTATTCAAGATAAAAGTGGTCCTGGTGCGTCAGGTCTGTGGGGTCATGGTGGGCAGACACTTGCTTTTGAATCTGAGGCTGCTTATGACATTGATGCAGAGGTCACAATCATTGCTTGGACATCAAACGCTAATTCAACGGTTCCAAGTGCTGCTTATGATGTGATGCGTATTCTCACTGGCGTGCCATCTGGATTGGTCGGTAAACCCTTTTATCTCACAGGTCTAAATCAGGGAGGCACACCGTCAGAACTGAGCGCTGAGGAATCTACGAACTACAATCTTATATTCAATTCTGACGGCACTATCACCATTACAGCAGACTGTAATCAAGTCACTGCTACTTACACTCTGGGAGCATCGAGGTCAATCACGGTACTACCTGATGAATCATCCCTTGATGCATGTGCTGCCGATTCCTTTAGCGAGGATTTCCTGACAGCCTTAAGAACAGCTACGCAAGTACTATGGGCTCCAGAAGAAACAGATGACTTTCTTCTACTTTTTCAATTTCCAGATGGCACTATGATTCTTAATTCAATTTTGGAATCAGCATCAGCATCTCGACTGCCGCGCTTCGAACCGCTCGATACCTGCTTTGCTCAGGTACCCGAAGATCTTGATGTTAAGTACGACATGGACTGTGGTTATGTAGTCAGGGCTCACTTAAGCTAGGTTTTGTCACTGCCTCGCTTCTTATTCAAAAGCTACAAGCTTACCCAAGAAAACATCAGTTAGCCAGAGCCCTTCAAGCTTATGGCAGACTGGGGTAGTACGCTGATTGGTGTCAAAACTAACGCTAAGGAACTATCTAAAGGCTATTGCTTTTTCATAGCCTCTTCAAATGCGGCTTTAACCTGAAGCCGAGCAGGTTCATAATAGACCTGTGTTGTCTTAGGATTGTCGTGACCCAGGAACTTCTGCAATAAATTTTCAGGCATGCCATTATCAGCCAAGCGCTGAGCAATCGTGTGGCGTAACAAATGAGGGTAAACATTCTTTTGTATGCCTGCTTGTGCAGCAAGCTCCTTAACAATCTGTTGAAGTCGCCTAGCACTGTAATGGTCGCCGCGTGGTGAGGGAAAGACATAAGCCGTCGTTCGTGCACCAAGATGAATCCGTAATTCTTGAGCTAAGCTTTTGAGAATGGGAATATCTCGTGCCTTATTACCTTTGTCTTTGACACGAATTTCGGGAATATCAAAGTCGATGTCTTGGGCGCGCAAGGTGCAAAAAGCGGAAACACGACTCCCTGTCTCTAGAAGGGTACGGAGCATCAAGCCTCTTACACCGCTATCTTGATAGGCTACATCTAATAGCTTTTCGAGTTCATCGCGGGTCAAGCGATCAACACTGCCTCGTTTACGCTTAGGTGGGGTGAGACCAAGCTGTTTGCGAGCTTCCTGAATGAGGTGTTTGCTGGCGTCATAGCTGTAGCCGCCTTCACGCAATATCTTAGCGACGCGCCGAATATCTTGTTGTCTTGCAGTTTCAGTCATTTCGTATTTGCCATCGTACTACGAAAAAAGTCTTTGTTTCTGAACATTTCTCTACACTAAAAAGCAAAAAGAAATCTTTTTATTTCGCTTTCTGACCCTTATGCGAAATCATCTCCGCTGAATGAATAACGGAGAATGGTTGGCTATGCCCAATCAATTTTTGACAGACGCTGATCATGCCCGATTGAACCAATGTCCCGATGATGTAAATCAAGACGATCTCGACACCTTTTTTCAACTCAACAGCGAAGACCTTGCTGTTATAGGCAAGTTAAGGAGTAAGAGTAATCAGTTAGGTTTCGCTTTGCAGATTTGCTGCCTGAGATATTTGGGTTTCTTCCCCGTCAATCTTCATAATCTTTCACCTGTTATCGTCAGCTACGTTGGTGAACAACTATCCCTCGATGCTGATTCACTAGCAGGCTATGCCAACAGGGAACCCACCCTCTATGACCATCAGCAACACATTCTCAGCCATTTAGGTTACCGTCGTATCAGCCCTGTGGATCTATTGGTGTTGGAAACGTGGTTACAAGCGCGTGCATTAGAACATCAGCGCCCCAAGCTAATTTTTGATTTAACCTGTGACTATTTACGTCGAGAGCGCATTGTGCGACCTGGCACAAGCCGACTTTCTCGCCTGGTGGGTCAAGCACGAGTTAGTGCTTCACAAGTCAGCTTTGAAAATTTATCCTCTTTTCTAAGTGTGGATAGACGTAAATTTCTGGATAGTCTGTTAACCACAAATGAAGCAAGCATCTCGCGCCTGTCTTGGTTGCAACGCACACCCAAAAGTAATAAGACAGGCGCGATTATTGAGACCCTTAACAAGATTGCTTTCTTGCAGGATAATGATGTACCTATATGGGATTTAAGTATCGTAAATCCCAATCGCCGCAAGTGGCTGGCGCGAAAAACGGCTAAAGCAAGAGTTAATAACTTGCGAAACCTGAACGATGAAAGCCGCTACCCTCAGCTTGCTGCGTTTGCAGAAGAAGCACTTTACACCTTTACCGATGCGCTGTTAGACATGTTTGATGCGCGCCTCTGGGAGCTGCACGGTGACTGCCGCCTCGAATTTAGACACGACAGGCTCGCCGCTACAAGAACTATCAATGAAACGATGGCGGTCTTGCGAATCCTTGGCGAACTTTATCTTGATGTGCACGGGATAGAGTCAAGTCTTACAGAGGATGATGTAAGGCTAGCTCTAAACAATGCAGATCGTCTTACCCGACCGGAAGATGATGCTTTTGTAGATTACTTTGCCAAGCGCCATCGCCAGGTTAAGAACTTTTCAAAACGACTTTTAGAGGTCATGACTTTCCTCAAAAACTCAGCTGATGGTGGTTTGTTGGAGGGTTTAGGCCTTGTCAATGAGATACATGCAGGTGTCAAAAGAAAACTCTCCACGTCGGCCCCAACGGACTTCGTTCCTTCGGTATGGGCGTCTGAAGTATTTGCCAAGGATGGGCTAAACTGGCGCAGCTATGAGATTGCTGCACTCTGGGTCCTACGTGAAAAATTACGTTCAGGGGATGTATACGTTGCCAATAGCCGAAGGTATTTAGAGCTCGAGCGCTACCTTATTCCCAAACCCTTTTGGAGCGAGGAGCGTAGGGACGTTATCGGCCTGTTAGGTGCGCCCTTATCAGCCAAACCCAGACTTGAAGAAAGAGCAGCAACATTCAAAAAGTTAGCGCTTCAAGTTGACGCTATTTTAGTCAACGATCAAGGTGCTGTTCGACACGAAGATAACAGGCTTATAGTGTCACCTCTCGAGGCCGATGAAGAACCCCTAAGTTTAGTGCAGCTTCGTAAGCTCATTGATGAACGTCTACCTCGTGTTGATATCACGGACGTGCTCATTGCAGTAGATAACTGGACGAGTTTTAGTGATGCTTTTCAACATGTAGATGCGGTGGGAAGTCGAGGGAAAAGTCTCCTCACGCTAATCTATGCTTGCATTCTGACACAAGCCTGCAACCTTGGTTTTAAGCAGATGGCAACCTCGGCCGACTTGCCTTATCGCAGATTGCTTTGGTGTAACCGCTGGTATCTACGGGATGAAACGCTAGATAAAGCAGTCACGACGCTCGTGAATTATCACCATGGTTTACCGCTAAGCTCTCGCTGGGGCGGTGGGGTACTTTCATCTTCTGACGGTCAACGTTTCCCTGTCAGTGGTGATACTCGCAAGGCTAGAACACAACCGCGTTACTTTGGTTATGGCAAGGGTGTGACCGCCTATTCATGGACAAGTGATCAGCTTTCGCAGTTTGGCACGAAGGTCATTCCTTCGACCGTTAGAGATGCTACCTATGTTCTTGATGAAATCCTGGGTAACGAGACGGACTTAGATATCGTAGAACATACCAGTGACACGGCAGGTTACACCGAGCTTGTATTTGGTTTGTTTGGTCTTTTAGGTTTAACCTTCTCACCTAGAATCCGGGATTTAGCCGACCAGCAGCTGTATCGACCACAAGCTTTTAATTTGGATGACATCTCAATCCTGACACCTCATCTCAACAAGTTGTCGAATGAACCGCAAGTTATCGACAATTGGGATGAGATGCTCCGCTTCGCCCTGTCACTCAAGAAGGGTTACTGCACCGCGTCACTGCTTATCAGTAAATTGCAAGCCTATCCACGGCAACACCCCATCATGAGGGCGATACAAGAGTATGGGCGTTTGGAGAAGACTATTCATATTCTGCGTTGGTACGCCGATCCGCTTACTCGCAAACGTATCAGTAAGCAACTCAATAAAGGTGAAGCCTTGCACTGGCTCAGAAAAGTGATTGCCTTTGGAGAGTATGGAAAAATTCCTGGCAAAGAAGACGAAGCACTCGATCAACAGTTTGCCTGCTTAAATCTAGTGACCAATGCTGTAGTAGTGTTTAACACAGTACATATCGCCAGAATTGCAGCAGAACTCAAGAGCGAGGGGTATGAAGTCAGGGACGAGGATTTAGAACGAATCTGGCCTTCTCGACATGGTCACATTAACTTTTTGGGTAAGTATTTCTTTGATGCCCAGAAGATGCAAAAGGCTTAGCGTTAGTTTTGACACCAATCAGCGTACTAGGCCTTCTTCTCAGTGGCGAGAAACGCTTCACAGTTGAAGAACATACTTTCTTACTTGACACGCTTGCTACCCTACATGTCGCGTTTTGGGAGGATAATCAGCTTAGGCAACTCGACCTTCAGGCTCTATCAGGTTATTTTTTGATCGAACCCGATTACGAAGCTTGGAATTACGTCGAGGAGTTTCTCGAGCCGGATGTCGCCCGAATTGTGAGGTCACTTCTTCAAAATCCAACGCCGCTCTATGATGCTCTCTCAAGCTACCCTTCAACGTTGGTTCATAACGACGTGTGGTACGGCAACCTTGGGATCAACCGCGATAAGGCTAAACGCGTGATGATGCTGGATTGGGATTACGCTACCTTTGCACCTCCCGGAGTCGAACTCGTCTTGTATATCGATCAGGGATTCTTAGTGCTGCCGACGCATAACGAAACAGCTATTGCCGAAACTTACCGAAGGTACTTGGCGAAGCGGCTTGGGTACCCTATCGACAAGCGAGCATGGCAGACACAGCTCGACCTTTGTTCCCTCGGAGAATTCATGCGGCGGAGCAAATGGGTTTTGGAATCGGCAAGCCGCGCAGCTGACTCAGGACAAAGGCAACAGCTTCTGGATAGGTTATTAGGGTGGTCGCATGTGGTTCGACGTGGTGCAGCGCTGCTCTGAAGGCATACGGCACACTTCTTACTTAACCCGTAAGTAGCTAGGTGAAGGTCACAGTCATTTCTATCATTTTTAGCTTGAGATATTACTTGCTTTGAAATCAAATAACGCAACATAACCTCCTTTATGTTGCGTTAAAGCCACCTTTATCAAATAGTGCAGACCCTGATATCCTCGAAACTAAGGAGACATAGTAATCCTAAGGGTATAGGTAGCAGGAGAACTGGCATTATCTCCACCATCAGCAAGTTCCAGATAGTAGGTTCCCGTCTGGTCAAGAGCGAGCTCTGCATCATTGTCACCCCCTTCGCTCCTGGCACTGCGCCATCCTGTTATGTCTCTGGCATCGGGATTAAATAATCTAAAAGCCACATCCACATTGGTTGGCGAGTTGGTAATAAGTAAGTTAAGCGTTCCTGGCTGAGCAACATTAAAGCTATACCAATCGTGATCTCTTTGTGGATTGATACTGGCCAGTACCTCTTGCCCCGAGCTAATAAGCTTGGCCTGACCTAGCGAGCTATTGGGTTCAAAACGGTCACCTGGATCAAACTGAAGCCTGAGTCTATATAGGTCAGCGGAACTGGCATTGTCACCTGCGTCCGCTACTTCCAATAAGTAGAACCCTGGTTGATCAAGATTCAAAATAGCATCATTATCGCCTCCCTGGGCACGAGCCTGCTGCCATCCCGTGATGTCTGTAGCATCGGGACTAAACAGTCTAAAGGCAATGTCTAGGTCGAGGGGAGAATCAGTGATTAAAAGATTAAGTAAGCCTTGTTGGCTGACTTCAAAACTGTACCAATCATGATCCCCTTTTGGATTAATACTGGCTTGGACATCCTGGCCTAACGTTAGCGAATGGGCTTTGCCAAAGCTATTATTGACCTCTAAATCATCACCCGCATAGTAGCTTAGTTCTAATCGATAATTTAAGGCAGAACTGGCATTGTCACCACTATCAGCTAGCTCTAGTCGGTACGTGCCTGGCTCAGGCAAATGTAATTGGACTTGATTATCTCCCCCTAGTCTTGGGGGTACTTGCCACCCTGATATGTCGCGAGCATCCGGGCTAAATAGTCTAAAGGCAATATCAAGTTCCTCTGGCATTTGGGTAATAAGAAGCTCAAGTAGGCCTTGTCGGTCAACCGTAAAACGATACCAATCATGGTCCTGGTGGGGATTAATGCTAGCTTCGGTAATCTGTGTTGCTGATAAAGGGACTGCTTGACCAAAGCTGTTGCTAGGCTCGAGATTATCTCCTGGCAAGAAGTTGAGTGTAAAGTTGTAGGACTCAGGGGCATTAGCATTATCTCCACTATCAGCAAATTCCAGATAATAAATGCCAGGTCCTTTCAAATCAAGCTGAGCTTCAAATAATCCACCGATCGAGGGAGAAACACGCCAACCCGTTAGGTCACGAGCATCGGGGCTAAACAGCCTAAAGGCCATATCAAGATTGCTTGGATTATTAAGGTGTAGATTTAACAGACCTTGACTATTAACCTCAAATCGGTACCAATCATGATCTCTGAGGGGATCAATGCTTCCAGTGATACTCGTTGAAGCAGCTATGGGTGTGGCCTGACCTAAACTATTGTTAGCCTCAACTTCTTGCACAAGACTGGGGGTTGATACCCCCAAAGCTTCCCCTAACGCTTGATTAAGTTCTGCTTCGTTGGTGGCATTAATATAACGACCTTTGCCCGCTTGAGCAATAGCTTGGAGCTGAGCTTCGGTAGCACTATCAACCCCAAGGCCAATAACGGTTAGATTAACAGGAATTCGCTGTTGAGCATACGTATAAAAAGTTAAAAGAATCAAGACAAAAAGGAGTATTCGTTTCATCGCCATTCTCCTTAATTATTAAGTTCTCTGGCAGCACCTTCAGGGTCGCCATTACAGGTTTCTTTACCATCACTGAGCAACACCAAATCTGCTGGAAAACCGCTGGCCCATTGCTGGATATAGCTGTTTGCAAAGCTAATTGCCTCAGCTAAAGGAGTATCGCCAGAGGGTTGAATTCTTGGTAGGATCGTTTCAATTTGGGCTGCATTTGTAGTAAAGGATTGTTCGATGACAATATTGCCACAGCCATAAAAGACAATTAAAGCTACCTCAACATCTGAACCTAATTGCCTTAAACGTGTAACGATCTTTTCCTTGGCATCTTCAAGCCTTGTCTTACTACTTCCAGAAAGGGTATCACCCATGCTACCTGAAGCATCTAATAAAAGCACCAGCGAGCGGTTAACCAAATCGCTTGATGTTGTTGAGCCTGCTTGACCACTTTCATCTAGGTAGGCTTGGGTTGCAGCTTGGATAGCTTGCAGCCTTGAACAGTCGCCTGTAGCCAGACAGGTGTAGTAGGCTTGGTAGTTGTCAAGACGCTGCATATCGTCGTTGATGGTCGCATCGACCATTTTGTTTTTTAGCCACTCCATCATTGCGGGTTTCACCGCGGCACTCATCCCGCTAAGCGCTGAGTAAACATCAACCAGAGGAAATCTTCCGCCAACCCCTTCGGGAAAAACAGGCGCTCGACTGTAAGCCTCTCCAGAAACAATGGAAGCGGTTGCATCGAAAAACTTGTACCAATCGTTTTCTCCCCACTGAGAAGGTTCTGCTAGCGTTATCGATGCCAAGAGAACAAAAACCATAATGACAAGGTTTCTCATAACTCTTTCAACCTTTCTAGCTATGGGTAGCTACCTCATTATAAAGTTTGGGTAGGTCAGAAGCGAATGAATGGCCTATGAAAAACTTGTGTAGCTTAACTTCTTAAGCGTTTAGCCAAAAAATCTTCCTTTAGAGCCGCTGACTGATATCTAAAATCGGGTTTATACTTGTTTTGGGTAGATTAATGGCCTCAAGGAGGAAGCTGATGACAACTGCCTCTGACAGGCCTCAATGGAATTCTACAAGTGTTACTTTAGAAGGTGATATCAAAATGGGTGAAATGATCCGACTTATTTCGAGCCTTGTTGAAAAAAGGACGTTTCGATTAAAGATTAAAGATCTCGAGCCCAGTTTGCAGCTAATTCGGGATGCAAAGTTTAGTGTTGAATTGGTGCTTCGCTACGGTGAGACTGTGCCTCAGATTCTGGCGCAGATTGATCAAACGCAAGCTGATCGAATTGTAATGGCAACAAGGGGTCACATGGGCGTTCGCAGCGTGCTTGAAGGGAGTGTACTTTGCTAAATTCTGCTGTTGCTTTTTTCACCTTAAAAGCTCTTTTTGATCGAGTCACGTCATGTTTTGTCGTAAGAAATACCTAGTAGAAAGGGAATGATGAAAAAAACAGTACTAGTTCCTTTAGACGGCTCTGACTACAGTTGCCACATTTTAGCAATGTTGATTGACCTTTTTGACCCTCAGCATTATCACTTGCGGCTTTTACGTGTCACTGATCCGCCAATAGTTAGTGGAGACTTATATCCGAACACCGTAGATGGCTGGGGAGCTCTTATTGATTGGGCAAACCTCGTACCACCAAAATTGAAAAAGAATCTTGACCTACAACAAGCAGCGCAAACTGCCTTGCTTGAAAAAGAATTAACCGCTGACTTGTTGATGCGACCGCAAAATAAACTTGCACCCGAGACAAAAGCAGCTTTTAAAGTAGTTGCCTCGCCAGGGATGGTCTAATCATGAAGGTTCTAATTGTTTATGCTTCTACAGAAGGTCAAACGCAAAAGATAGCCACTGAGCTTCTGAACTTTATAAAGTCAGAGACAACAAGCTGCGATTTATTAAATGCTGGTGACGGCTTTCGTTTGCCTGTAGGCAGCTACGACGCCTTTGTGCTAGCAGCTTCGATTCATCACAGTGAGCATCAATCGTCGATGTTTCATTTTATTCAAGATAATAAGGATTTACTCAATCAAAAACCATGTTGCTTTTTATCGGTGAGTCTTAGTGCTGCTTTACCAGATGCTTTGCATCAGCAGGAAGCTAAGTCTTACCTAAACACGTTTCTAGAACATACAGGTTTGCAACCAAGAATGAGTTTGTGTGTGGCAGGGGCATTGCGCTACCAGGAGATGGATTATTTTCGCCGTGAACTTGCCAGGACAATTCTTTTGCGCACTATGGGAACCACCGATGTTGACCTAAGCCGTGACTACGAGTTTACCGATTATGAAGAGGTTTACAGTCTTATCGAAACCTTCTTGCCGGTACCTACTATTAAGCAGGATGTTGATGAATCGACGGATATATAGAAAAACTGCCCAAAGAGGTAAAAATAGATCAATCATGCTTAGTGAAATAGAGCCTTACAAAAACTTTGATTGATCTCTAGGGATTAGTTCTCGATACGTGTAAAAGTTAGTCACTTATTAAATAATTAAGCTAGAAATGCTGTCTAGGACGGTATTTTATTTTTAAGAATATTCCCTAGCCAGGAATAGTATATTCACCTCAAATCAGAAGGGTGGTCCATAAAAGTACGCCTTTTAAGATAGTTGGATAAGACACCGCGAGACCAATATTCATGGGCTTTCTTAGGACCTATGGGGTAAGACTAAAATTGGCCTTTTCGTAACAAAGGTACAGGATGTAACGTAGGAATCCTGTTTTTCAAGCCTGAATATCTCTGAGCTTGAGCCAGTGGTGTAAGTTAGCTTCACTGGTGTTGTAACGTTTTGCAATAAAGCGTTTGGTACTGCCATTTTTGAGTAGAGCTTCAATTTCTGGTCGATAAAGGTCAAGCTTGCTTTTGCCAATGCCTTTGGGTCTTCCTAGCTTAACGCCAGCAGCTTTGCGAGCCTTAAGTGCTTCTTTGGTTCGTTGCGAAATCAAATCTCTCTCAATCTCAGCTGCCATTGAAAAGGCCATCGCTACAATCTTGCTCTGAATAGAATTATCAAGCTGCCAGTTACCTTTAACAGCATAAATACGAATGCCTTTGGTCATAGCAATCGATAAGATCTCCATGCATTCCAGCATGCTTCTTCCAAGCCTAGATAACTCACTCACAATAATGCTGTCACCTTCACTTAGGCTTTCAAGTAGCTGCGCAAGCTTTCGTTTGCGCCAGGAGGTTTTGCCTGAAACAATTTCCTCAACAAAATCAACCTGCCCCAACTTCTTTTCATTAGCGAGCTTAAGAATCTCAAGTTTGTTTTTCTCTATATCCTGCTCCAAGGTAGATACCCTTAAATAGGCGATAGCTTTGTTTTTTGAAGGCTGTTTTTGTATCATTTCGATAAAAACCCCTTAAGTAGCTTTTTATTAGAGAGTTTACCCTTAAATCCAAAGACCTTTTTGTCGAAGATAGTCAGTGATTTAAAGGAACGTTTCCATTTAAGAATAAATATGCACGCCCTAAACAATTTGCTCGATATTGGCAATAATTTGGGACATAGGCATTGGCTAGTTTTAGCCTTCTAGACAGTAAGTAGCAAAAATCCTACGTTACAAACTGTACCTTTGTTACAGAAACCCCAATTCTCCCATATTAATTTTATTGGTAAGTATCATTTTGCGACGGAGAGGATGCGACCTGACTTGATGTGAGCTTCATGAGTGCTTAGCGCTTGTTTTTCTTCCAATCAGGGGATTAGGCCAAAATAACCAGCCTTAGTTTTCCAGTTCATCCCCATATGCTCAGGCATGCTTGCGGTTACAAGCTAGCTAATGAAGGTCATGACACCAGAGCCATTCAGCATTACCTGGGACATAAGAATATTCAGCACACCGTTAGGTACACCCAACTTAGCTCTGAGGGGTTTCAGAATTTCTGGAAGGACTGATTTAGCGGGAAATATTTCTCCGATCCTTAGTTGAGGCCAACTCTTTTAACCAAGTATTACGTTTAAGGGTATTTCATAACAGATTCCCAGAATATAGGAATCTAATCATGCTTTTAGATAGACTCGAGTCTTTGGCTACAAGGGTTTGACTTCAACATGATCACAGCCAATACGACCCTCCTCACAAATAAGTGCAATACCGCCACCTTTTAGTTGATGGCCATTATCAGTTGCTTCTAAAACCACCTCTCCGTTAACAGAAGCCGTTAGGGTATTTCCATGTACTTTTAAGTTTAAATCCACGGGTGAACCAAAAGTCCAGCCTGTATTGGTTTCAGCAAGAACTTGATCTTCATCAAAGGATTTAACTAATTGCATACTATTGGTATTACAGAGAAAAGCATAGTAGCGCCTCATACCTTGAGCCCTCACAGCAATACCACCTGCTTTGCATAAATGAGGTGTCATACGCACAGTAACCTGATAATCCGTCCAATCCCTTGTACCTTGCATAATCAGACCTCGACCTGTGTTTTGAATAAGCCTATAAGGTTCTGGCCAAAAATCAAGAACCTCGAGCCTATCTTTGTGGTCAAGAGCATTAATCCACGCCCGTTTCCACATCATTCCTTTAGGGTCAGTGCCTTTAATGGCAGGTTTTTTAAAAGGTGGTCGGTTCAGGTTTAGGGTTGGTGCACCTTCCCAGCTTAAGTAGTCTAGGTAGACCGTACCTTCAGCACCATCCTTCCCGTTAAGCTCGAGCCCCACAAAAGCTATGGGGCAAGACTGTGTATCGGGCACTTTCCAGCTCATAGTCTGACTTTCGCCAGGTTTTAGTTGAATGCTTTGTGCTTTAATAAGGCCGAGTTCATCATTTTGTACGTAAGGCCGAATATAGAGCTGGCAGTCAATATCGTTTTTGTTATGTTCATCCGCTTTAATGCAGGCATGTAGGGTTTGTCCAGTATAAAGGGTAGGTGAGGCTAGCAACTTATAACCACGCCTCTCAAAATACTGTGCAACCTCTAATGAAGGAATAAAAGTTGGTGTTGATGCCCTAGCAATTCGGCCAACGGCAAGACCCTTGTAGTGCAAGGCCAAAGCCTGTTTGCCTATTGAACTCTGGCCGAGGACATTCTCGAGGTTTAAAGTACCTTTCACCTCTATACTATCTTCAGCTTCAAAGCCTTGCACTGAACCCGGCATTTCAAAGTGAAAACGAGCGCCATTTTTAGGTATCAAAGGCGCTTCGTCAGCTAATGCACGACCCATGTTGATTAGGTGAAACGCTTCAGTTACGGCATCGGATATAGCCCGACCCCCGTCCGCTGTTGGTAAGTAAAGTTTGTCCGCAACAGGTCCCCTAAAGTCTGGTCCTGGTTCTAGACCGAACAAGCCATTTTTAATTCCCATAAGGCAGCCAATATTCCCTGCATTACAATCGGTATCCCAGCCAGATGTATTAAGAATCATCAGTGTTTTTTGGAAGTTGTCCTCGCCATAAAGTAGCGCGAAAATCATGAGACCGTGATTGGGCACCATGTGACAGTTACCACCATACTTGTCATAACCGTAGTTAGCTTCAATCTTCTCGCGCGTTTTTCGCCAGTCAGGCTCACTGGCGTGCCATTCTCGAATATCTGAAATCATTTGGTAAATTACAGAATTCTCGGGAATGTACTTAATAGCCGCATCAATTAACTTATTTATGTCTGATTCAACAAATGCTAGTGATTCCATTGCAGCTAGGACTTGTGCACCATAGATAGCTTCTCCATCATGGCTCACTGTACTTGCACGCCTTGCTAGCTCTACGGCTAAATCAGGATTGTTGGGTGCAACCATGGCCCAACCATCAATAAAAATTTGGGAGCCAATTTGCTCAGCAACCACCTTACCATTTAGTGCGATTGAGCCACTTTCGGGTGCGGGTATACCAGACTTAAGTCGCATATAGGCAGTGTGCTCAGTAGAGTTGCCCATACCTCCCCACCAGAGAATAGTTTCATTTTCAATTAAATAGTTGAGCCAGCCTTTGCCCATTTGCTCAGCAGAGACAGCTGTTGTGTTACCGTAATCTTCTAAAGCCCGAACAAAGGTAAACGTACCCGAAATATCATCATCGGTGACAATTAAAGGTACACCTAATTTTTCGTGCACATAATAATTTATTTCCCCTAGTTCAGCCATGATTCGCTCATAAGACCAGCCTTCAAAAGGCCGACCTATGTAAACCCCTATAATTTTTCCGAGAACACCTGCGTAAACGCGTTCTGCATAATCTGCGGGTAGTGCCATATACTTTCCTCCAAAAAATGTTGGAATACGTTCTAAGTTATCTGCTTTAAGTTGGCCTTAAAAGGATTCAAACTTAATATTGATAATCCTTAACTTTTTACGCTTCCTGCAGTTAAACCATCAACAAAGCGTCGCTGCAAAGCCAAAAAGAAAATGATTACTGGGGCAATCATCATCACGGCAGCAGCACTTGTTAATGCCCAATCTCGTCCAAAACGACTAGCAAAAGCAAAGTAGCTTGTTGTGACGGGGTAGAACTCTGGTAACTGCACAAAAATAAGCGCAATTTGAAATTCACTCCAAACACCAAGACCAACCACTAGACCTACGGTTAAAAAACCTGTCCACGCTAAGGGTAAAATAATTCGAAAAAACGTTTGTAGTTTGTTTGCCCCGTCCATAAAAGCGGCGTCTTCAAGTTCCCTTGGAATTGAAATCAAAAATGAGCGTAACAAGAATATAGCTAAGGGGGAATTGGTGGCAGTATATATTAGAATTAGCCCCAGCGGATTGTTAAGCAAATTCAAACTTCGCCACAATATAAATAGGGGAATCAGATATAACCAAAGAGGAATGGTTGCAGCTACAAGCATATAAAGCATAAAGCCGTCTGAGCCTGGAGGTTTTAGGCGCGCCAAGCTGTAGGCAGCCAAGCCGCCAAGTACTAAAACTGAGGTGACGGTACCTATAACAAGCACAACACTGTTACGCATAGTTCTTGAAAACTTGCCGCGTTCCCAGGCAGTTTTGAAATTTTCGAAATGCAGTTCCCTTGGGGGTCCAAGCGGATTAGAGCCAATCTCAGCATTCGACTTAACCGAATTAAAAAATAATACCATTATCGGTAAGAGCGCAAAGACAACCAATAAGCTCAAAATAATATGGTTGAAAATGGCGGGGGCTTCACGGCGCTGTTTAAGCATAGATTTTAAGGGAAGAGTTTATAGTTCTTGGGGTTAAGTTTCTGTTTTTATGATTCACTAAGAACTAACCATTAAGAACTCCTAAATATCCCAACCTCGCTTTCTAAGAACTATAAAAATAAGGATAATCAAACCAGCAAAGGAACTCATGGTTAGTCCCATTGCCGCCGCGTAGCCCGTGTCAAAACGTTGGAATGCCTGTTTATAAACGTAAGTTCCTAATACTTCTGAAGCGCCAGCAGGTCCCCCCTGGGTTAAAATCCATACATATTCAAAGACCAAAAACGACCAAATAGCAGTCATCATGAGCATAAATAGCAAGGTTGGTCGAATACCAGGTAAGGTCACATTGAGAAACTGTTGCCAGCGGTTTGCGCCGTCAATTTTGGCAGCGTCGTAAAGTTCAAGAGGTACGTTTTGCATAGCAACTAAAAAAAGAATTGTTAAGAAACCCCAATAGTGCCAGTTATCTATAAAGGCAATACTTAAAAGAACGGTTTCGGTACGTCCTAAAAAAGGTATGCCCAGATCAGGCATTCCTAATTTAACTAACTGCTCGCCAACTGGGCTAGCGGTAAATTGAGCACCCAAGCCTCGCCTTGGGCTCAAAAGGTTTTGCCAGATATTAGCGGTGACCACACTTGGCATAATGTAAGGTAAAAAAAACACTAAGCGATAAAACATAGCCCCACGTTTAACTTGTGCGAGTAAGCTGGCTGCCGTTAAAGCCAGGCCAAACGGAATTGTTAAAAAAAAGGCTAGCCAAATGAAATTATTTTTAAGCGCTTTTAGGAATACTGGGTCATCTGTAAATAGCCTCTTGAAATTAGCAAGACCCACAAAGTTTGCCTCACCAATACCCTTCCAGTCGGTCATAGAATAATAAAGAGCTGAAATAGAGGGAATTGCGACAACCAATATATGTATAGCTAGAATTGGCAAAATAAAGAGCCAAGGAATAATGGTACGTTGCATCAACCGCCGAAACACAGGTTTCTTATAAGGTTGATAGCCTTCCAAATTTGCGCTCGAGGCCATGTCAGCCATAGTAATGTCCTTTGAAATAATCTTTTGACTAGGAGTGGTTTTAACCACCCCTAGCTGCTAAAAGCTGGTCACTAACTGCTCATCTATTTGGAATAGGTGGAATATCACCTGCCGCAAGTTCTTCGGCAAAGGTCGTTTCTAAACCCATAAGGTAGTCATCGACCGTTTCTTGGCCATCCCAAACGAGCTCAATGGCTTCATAAATGTACACATCACTCTTTGGCGGCCAGAAGGTCCAGGTTAAGTAACCATAGTTTCCAGCATCAGAAGCTTTACCAATAGATTCAAAAAGGCGTGCTGTACGAGGGTCAAGGCCGTCAAGTAAATCTGCACTTATACGAACAGGAGCTGGGGCACGTCCACAAGACACGGCAAGTTCTGCCTGGGTTTCTGGTGAGAAAAGAAAACTGAGAAATTCAGCTGCGCCATCTTTTGATTCAGAAATCGCATTAATTGAGAAAGTGCTACCAATACCAATACTATAGGTTTCTTCACCCGACTTGGTTGGAAAGGCAACCCAATCCCAGTCATTGTCATTACCAGCCGCTGACCCAAAGTAATCACTTATGTTAGATAAGCGCCAACTGCCTTCAATGTTCATTGCACCTTCCCCATTACCAAGTGCAGCTCCAATTTCAGGAAACGTAGCCGTGTAATAGAAATCTAGACCACCAGAGAACCAACCGTTTTGTTGGATAGTGTCAAGCGTACTAATGGCTTCAACAAAAGCAGGGTCGGTCCAAGAGATCTGACCACGTAAGGCTTCATACACTTTTTCAGGACCTGCCACAGCATTTAAAAAAGCACTAACGAACCATTCATTAGCAGGACGCCACTCCGCGTTACCGTGGGCGTAAGGGTTAATACCAGCGGCAGCAATTACTTCTGAAACCGCCATCAGTTCGTCCATGGTGGTAGGCACAGTCCAGCCATTAGCTTCAAAGAGGGTTTTGTTGTAGTAAAGGACAATTGTTTCAAGCTCAGTCGGTAGGCTGTAAAGGGTACCGTCTACCTCACCTAAACTAAGTGCCCAATCTACAAAGTTGTCACCCCAGTTGAGGCTTGTTGCGTATTCACCAAGGGGCTCGAGCAAGCCAGCCTGGGCAAGTTCATAAACAAATGAAGGGCCAGGTGTTTGTACAACGTCTGGACCAGCACCACCCGCAAGAGCCGTACGCGTCACATCCCAGGATTCTGCCTGCAGAGTAAGCACAACTTCGGCTGTTTCGCTTAGCTCATTAAACTTTTCATAGATAGGTAAAATGCACTGGTTTTCTTCGTTATCATCAACCCAGACAGAAACGCTTTCGCGTTGAGCAAAACTCAGGCTTAAAAACATAAAGCTTAAACACAAAATGACCAAACAAACTTTTTTCATATGATATCCTTTCCTTTCAAAACTTTTAACTGTTCTACGAAAATGCCTAACCTTTTTAACCTCCAGTTCAAATCCGAAATTATTTCTTAGCTGGATTTCCGGATAACCAATTGAAAGGGCATTTCAACACTTCGGCCAGGTCCTCTAATCTCTCCGGAAAGGCGCTCAAAAAGCATTTGGGCCGCACGTTGACCCATATTCCGTTGTTTTTGACTTACACTACTTAGGGCAGGGTTTAATAGTTTGGCAGAGTGAATATCATCAAAGCCAATCACGGCAAAATCATTTGGCACACTTAACCCTGCTTCTCGAATAGCCACCATGCCACCCATCGCCATTAAGTCATTGACAGCAAAAATAGCGGTGGGTGGTTTGCTAAGATCGAGTAAATTCTTCATTGCCGCATAGCCTCCCTCCTCGTCAAAACTGCCTAAGGCTATATACACATCTTGTACCTCAATTTGGGTTGCTAATAAAGCCTGTTTATAGCCCTCAATTCGAAAACGTGATGGGCCATCTCGACTTGCTAAGATTCCAATGTTTCGGTGCCTTTTCTCTAATAGGTGTGTCGTTGCCGCTCGAGCTGCTGCAATGTTGTCTATAAAAATATTATCTAGGGCTAAATCGCCCGTTTGTTTTGGTCGCGCTTCAAGTCTGACAATAGCTATATCTTGCTTTAATAAAGGCTTAAGGTCTTCAAAGCCTAAATGAAAGAAGACGCCAACTACCCCATCTACACGCCCCTGCATAAGAGAGTTAAGAACTTTTTTTTCTTTTTCAGCTCTACCATCTGTATTGTAAATAATGAAGTCATAATTTTCTTTATCAACAACGTCTTGGATTCCTCGCTCGAAGGTTGGGTAAAAAGGGTTGGTAATATCTGGAATGATGCCAGCAATGGTCATGGTTCTATTGGTACGCAAACGTTGTGCCGTCACATTTGGTATGTAATCGAGGGTTTTCATAGCATCTAAGATGCGCTGGCGCGTGTCTTTAGGTATTGAAACATTAGTTTCATTAATAACGTAAGAAACCATAGCTTGCGACACACCTGCGTGCTGAGCAACATCAGCTTGGGTGATGCGTTTTTTGGCATTTAATTTATGCACGCAGACCACCTTTAAAACGGTTATTTACACAGTTTTTCACACAGAGTGTGCTACACTGCTTTGCTGCTTATACGTATAAGCAAACTAGCATTTGACGCTTCTTATTGTCAACAGGGTCACTTAAATTATGAAGATTGTATCTGTAGGTGAAATTACACTAGACCATTATTTGGCCCAGAAGTAGCGTAGCTGCTATATACCGACATCTATGGGTAAAAAATAGCGTTGTTTCGTCAAAATATAGCTAAGTAACCTGAGTTCGGAGTTTCATTCGCGTCAGGGACGCAATTTCTAAAATTCAACGTTCTGAAAGCTCTTTGATTTTGGCCGAAACAGAGAGTTTGGTTTAAAATCGACCCTTTTACGCTGA
>JAHEBB010000786.1 GCA_024642575.1 Trueperaceae bacterium
ATATTGAGATTTTAGCGATGGGCTTAGCTACGCTTGCTGAAGACAATCATGGGCACTACGGCGCTGAACTCTTTATGGGTGACGAAGATCTAGATTTTGTGGCTCGAGCTTTGGGTGTGTATGGTGCTGAAGGTAAGGAGAAACTCAAACGCGGCGCAGGCATGATTGTGCATTATAAAAAGGGTAAAGGTCAGGGTGTCAATGCAGGAAGCTGTGAATGGGTTGCTGGTTTAATCTATAAAGACTTTTTCACTGAGCAAATTACCCGAAATATATTAACCACATTTTTAACTTGAATAACATCCTATTTTCCCTTAGCGTCTGGCTTTTTTAAAATAACTCAGTCCAATTTTCCATCGTTTGGCTTCTGGCTAGACCTTATCTATGTCGGATGTTTTGCACCTAGAAGGGTGCTAGCTTGCCACAATGTGCCTGTGGAAGCTGTGCTGGTAAGTAATGGTCCTGGAGAACTTTATACCTGGGCCTATCCTGTTTTTAAAACCTTAAGGGATTTGCACCCTGACTGGAAGGTCAGCATCAGTCTGATTCCTTGCCAGTACGCCAGTGGTAAAGAGGCCGAGATTGCCAGCACGTTTGGTGCAAATGGCGTAAGCACCCCCAAAGAGTTTTTGACGTACACGACAACAGGTAAAAGACCCGCAGCCTTAGGTGATGATTCGGGTTTTGTGCTAAGCCTGGGGGGTAATCAAAATATGGCTTTGCAACTGGGAAATCGCCTGGGTTACCCAACCTACAGCTACAAATTTGTACCTGCCTGGAACAAGGCACTCAAACGGCTCTTTGTCCATGATGAAGCTACTTTTAAGAAAGCCAAGCGTTTGGGTATACCTGAGGGAAGGCTCGAGCTTGTCGGTAATCTTGTCGCAGACGCAGTTGAATTTGTCGCCCCTGCTCAGGTCTCGGGCAAGCCGCATTTTTTACTCATGGCAGGAACGCGAGATGGGTTTTCTATTTTTCTGATTCCTTTTATTATTGCGCTGGCAGATTATTTACACGCTGATTTTCCAGACGCTTCTTTTGCCTGGCCTGTAAGTCGCCTATTATCTGAAGAAACCATTAGAAACGGCATTGCCGGACGTGAAAAGGCTATTCTTGAAGGTATGGCAGGAACGCGCAAGGGTCAAAAAATCATCACGCCTTCGGGGGCTGTTATCGAGATGATTGAAGAACATGAACGCTATAGCCATATGCGCTCCGCTGATTTAGCTGTCACCATTCCTGGAACCAATACGCTCGAGCTTGGCATCGCAGGCTTACCTGCCATTGTCATCTTGCCCATGAACAAACCTGAGGCTATTCCCCTAGATGGTATAGGGCACTGGTTAGGGCTGATTCCTCTGGTTGGGAAATATATTAAGCGACATGCTGTAAAGCTCTTTGTTGAAGGTTTGGATGTTCCTGTTTCACTGCCTAATCGCATAAGTAGTGAAGCTTTAATGCTCGAGCTTAAAGGCAAGATTACAGCTAAGCAAGTTGCCTCTGAAGCGAAACAATTGCTCGAACAGCCTGAACGCTTAGCCACTAAGCGAGAGCGGCTTTTGGCAACCATGCCAAAAGCGGGTGCAGCAAAACGTCTGATTGAAAGCATCTCAAAAGATTTAGATGCTGGTGGCTAGTCTCTTATTTCCCCGAACGCTCTGGGCGCTTTTAGGCATGCTGGCAGCCCTCCTTAATGCAGTCTTACGCATAGCGATTGTGCCCGCATTGGTTGTACCCGTTTTTGATAATGTGCTGGGTCAAAATAATCTTGCTGGACTGGGGCGAGTTTTATTTATTGCTGCGCTTATTACTATAGGCGGAGCTTTAGCCCTTTTTTTTCAAGATGCGCTTTTGGCAAAGGCTGCTTCCCAGATTGCCGCGCGTTGGCGTGAATCCCTTATGAGCCGCTTACTCAAGCTGATGCCCGGGCAGTTACCAGGCTCGAGCGGTGGACTTGCCGGGCGTATTGTGAGTGATTTGCGCGAAGTCGAGTATTACTATCAGTATGGTCTAGGTACGCTGGTGGCAGAAACCGCCAGCCTTTTAGGCATTTTGTTTTTGCTTTTTAGAAGCAATGCCCAAGCTTCTATTTATCTTTTACTTTTAACCTTACCTGCGGTACTGGCATCACGTATTTTGGGTCAACGTATCGAACGCATAGCCCAGACCTCGCAAGAAGG
>JAHEBB010000787.1 GCA_024642575.1 Trueperaceae bacterium
CAAAGCCCCTTGCCGCCATTACCCTCTAGTGCGCCTACTATAGAATTTTTCAAAGCTGAACCTCAAATCATTATGTCGGGTGAAGCAAGTACTCTATCTTGGTTGGTAACTGGTGCAGATAGCGTAACCCTCAACCCAGATAGACAAGATGTTACAAACAAATCAAGTCTTTTGGTCAGTCCAACGAGCACCAGAGAATACAGCCTCATAGCCATAAATGGTCTAGAAAAAGTAAGTCAAACCTTAGTAATAACCGTAGAGACTAGTAATGTGGATTCTACGCCTCCTACTTTGCTTTCCGTCATTCCTGAGGATGGCGCAATAGGAGTTGAAAAAGAAACTACTCTTGTACTTACCTTTAGTGAAGCTATGAATAAAGTTTCAACACAAGCGGCGTTCCGTTCTGGAGATTTGGGCTTATCTGATGTCTTATTTGATTGGAATGACGATGGCACTGTTTTTACCATCACACCTAAAACAGATCTGGATTACCGGGCAGGTAATGATGAAACACTTCCCCCAAAAACCTATTCATTTGGCTTATCTACGCTGGCCACGGATCTGGCAGGTAACCCACTTGAGGCGTTTAGCTCGAGCTTTAGTACATATAGAAAAATTTTTAAAGGAATTTTTGCGGAAAAGACTCAAGATGGAACTTTGACCTCAGGTGGTTTTATAAGAACGGAGGATACCCTTCTACTTATTGGCGATGATGGAACAAATGCGGCTATGCGAGCGTTTCTTGGTTTCGATATAACTTTAATTCCCGAAGCTGCTTTACTACAGTCAGCTTGGTTATTTATGTCAAAAGAGTGGGTAGCAGGCAGCCCCTATGCGGCTCTTAACCCTTGTACCAACCCAACTTTTTGCGTAAGCCATGCCCCTTTAGGGCTCCAGCATGTCAATTTTGGCAATCGATTAATGCTTGATGATTTTGACACACCCATTTTGAGTGACCTTGGGGCTTTTGACAGTATCACTAAAGCTGCTAAGGGTGAAATAAGTTCAGAGGTAACAAACGCTGTTCAAGATGACCTAAATAATCGCTCGAGCCGTAATAATTATTCCCAATTTCGCCTAAGTTTTCCTTTGCCTAGTAATAATGACGGCAAAGGTGATTATGTTGGTTTTGCATCCTCAGAAACTAAAGGTAGCAATCCTCCAGAATTAGTCATTACCTTTTTGATACCCTAAACTCTATAAAATCAATTAATAGAAAGAGTAGTTTTTACCAAGTAATGTCGAACTTCAAAATCCAGAAGCTTTTTAACGACTTACTTTATGACTCCCCTTAATGCATTGTCAGCGGCTCAATATCTTCAATGGCTTTTGCACCTGGAGCATGCATAGCGTGCCAGAGATCATAAGCTAATTGCCCATTCAGCCAGAACTCTGCGGTTGTTCCAAAGAGTCTGGCTAATCTTAATGCAGTATCTGGTGTAACACCCCGTTTTCCGTGGATAAGCTCATTGATACGAGGGTAGGACATACCTGTTTTTGTGGCCAAAGCTTTTTGACTAAGTTCTGAGGGGATAAGAAAATCCTCTAAAAGAATTTCTCCAGGGTGACTAGGGGGTCTATGTTTGGGGAGTCTCATAAGTCTTTCCTTTCAAGAGTTTAGTGGTAATCGGTTATTTCAATCTGACTCGGGCCATCGGTTAAGCAGATAAAACAAATACGGTACTGTTCATTAATACGAATACTATGCTGACCTATACGGCTACCTTTTAACGCTTCTAAACGATTCCCTGGAGGTGCTCGTAAATCTTTCAATTCTGCCGCCTGGTTTAAAGCATCAAGCTTACGGCGAGCTATTTTCCAAAGCTGAGCAGGGCAAGCTTTTCTTGCCGCTTTACTATCTTGACCATCAAAGATATCTTCACTTGCTTGGTTAGCAAAGGAGAGAATCACATTTAAAGTATAACATTTAATATTATCCGTTATAAACAGAGTAAATATATCCTGAAACAAATGCAGTTTAAAGGCAAAGTCGACTACATTTTTCGTCGCTATACCTTATATGTATTTGTGGCACTACACATTTTATATAAGGTATACCTTAAATCCCCACCAACCCCTCCACCACCTTTCTCTCAGCATCTTCATCACTGGTATTAGCATTGGACTTGTTACCCAGGATATCTGGCATTACCGCAGCCGCAGCCTCAAGCTCAGCATCA
>JAHEBB010000252.1 GCA_024642575.1 Trueperaceae bacterium
TAAGTTACCTGGCATTTTTGAATTAACTTCCAGGAGGGCCGGGAGGACCTTGAGGACCTTGAGGACCTTGAGGACCTTGAGGACCTTGAGGACCTGTTGAACCCTTTTCTCCTGCAGGACCTGCAGGGCCTGTTGATCCCCGTTCCCCGGCAGGGCCCGCAGGGCCTTGAGAGCCGGCAGGACCCCGTGAACCAGCAGGTCCTTGCGGGCCAGCAGGGCCTGCTGGTCCTTCGGGACCAATACAATCTTCAGCCGTAAATCGACCATCAAGATTAGTATCTTCAGTGAGGTCTTGATTGCCATCACCATCAGTATCCCAGCAAGACAATCCATTCAAACCAGAGGAACCTGCAGGGCCAGCGGGACCTATTGGTCCAGTTAATCCAGCAGGGCCAACGGGTCCCGCCAAACCTGTAGGCCCAGCAGGACCAGCGGGGCCGGCTAATCCTTGAGCACCAGCAGGGCCGATTGGTCCTGCTGGGCCAGCTAAACCATCTTTACCAGCAGGGCCTTGAGCACCTGCTTGTCCCATAGGACCGACAGGGCCTGGAGGGCCTTGGAGGGAACCCGCAGCCAATTCAGCCTTTAGTTCGCTTACATCGTTTTTTAACTGAGCAATGGTTCCTCTTGAATCTTCCAAACCACATTGCACACTTTGATTAAGCCTATCGACAACCTTACTTACCAAAAATGCTGTTTGATAACCTGTCAAAAAGCTTTCGCCTTTAAACTGACCATCTGGAAACGCCTCGTTTACACCGAGTGCCTCGAGCTGCTTGACATAAGTACTAGCCCAGTGATCGCCTGGTACATCTGTAAATTGAAACGAGCTAGCTGCAACCTGATTCACACAACCACTATTGGTATCTATACTTCTTAAGGCTTCCCCTAAAAGCAGGGCGGCCTGATATCCAGTTAACGTATCTTCCCCTAAAAACGAACCATCCGGAAAAGACACGCTAATACCTTCATTACTTAGTTGCTGTAACGCCTCGCCTTTCCAACTATCGGTAGCTGTTTGCAAAATGGCAAAACTCAGCAATACTAATGATGCAAGCACAATCAAAAACTTCCGCATTGGGTCTACGCACCACCTTCCCAAATTCCATAAGTAGACATACAGAAACAAATGCCTCTTGCTTAGAATACCCTATTTAATGTGAACCTTTTTACACTCAGGCTTTCATTTAAAACAAACAAAGTAAACGCTTAACAATGTGGAAACCTCTAGACTTTTCACAAGTAATTACCAGATAGACCCGTCTTTCAAAACGCATCTTGAGTGGTGTAAGATTTGACTCTAAAAAGCTTTCTGGCTTTAAGTTCTAGTCAGCGCTCGAGCTGCGCATGAATCCTTCCCGTACGCTCATTTAGGAAGCCAGCAGCGTAACCACCACGAACCGCCAGTAACTCAGACATTACGCTTACCGCAATTTCTTCAGGCGTATCCGCTCCCACATCTACACCAATAGGATTGCGAACACGTTTTAAATCTTCGGCATCTGGTTCGAAGTTTTCTTCTTTAAAGGCAGCCAGCATATCGCTGTAACGTTTGCGTGGCCCAAGCACGCCGATATAAGGCGCAGGTGTATTAAGTAAAAACTTAAGACTCTCTTTGTCACGCTCAAGATGATGATTCATGACAATGGCATAACTTCGGGGGCCAAGGATAACTTTTTCGGCAAAGCCCGACGGATGGGTGCGTATGAGTTGTTTGGCACTAGGAAAACGTTCTTGAGTGACAAAAGCATGTCTGGCATCAATAATCGTAACCTCAAAGCCAAGCTGATGACCAAATTCTGCCATAGGGAGAGCATCATGACCTGCACCAAAGATAACGAGTTCTGGCGCTGGGACATTGACATCAAGAAAAACGTCCACCGAACCCTCTCGAGTCTCAAAGGTTAAACTTTGCGAACGCGGGTAAAGTTCAGCCATTTTTTCTTTGGCATGCTCTAAGATACTGGCATCAAGATCAGGGTTTTCTAAGGAACCCGTAGTAGTAGCCGTTTCACTGATAAACATCCGTTTCCCTTTTTTTAAACCTGAAGCGTTTGATTCAATGATTGTTGCCAAACAGGCAGCATTTTGACCCTTCACTGCCTCGAGCCAAAGCGTATTTGCCAGACCTTTATCAAAGGGTTCAATATAAACGTCAACAGCACCGCCACACCCCAGACCCAAACCCCAAACGAGGTCTTCATCAAGATCAAAAAAATGCACTTTAGGTTCACCTGAGGCCATAACTTGCTGGGCAATCTCTCCCACTTCTTGCTCGAGGCAGCCCCCTGAAATCATGCAAACCTGCTTGCCTGAAGCGTCTATCAGCATCTTCGTACCTTCACGCCGATAAGCGCTACCTTTAACCCGAACCACCGTCGCAATAGCAGCATCAATACCTGCTGACTTGGTTTCTTCAATTGCATTTAGCAACCTGATAAGTTCTTGCATGATGCCTCCATTTAGCTCCAGTGTAAGACTCAGACCTAAATAAAAAGGTTGTGCACAGCGCAATTGGTGCCTACCTACAATTCCAGGGATGCTTAGCAGGTTTCTATCTGTTTGCGCCTAAGCCCACTTCTCCGCATGCCAACACGGTTCCATCCTTACTATAGATTGTTAAATAGTTATTTTGCTCCGAGAATGTAGAAATAGACATATCCGTTTCTGTCATGGAGGCGTCTGGATCAACAAGGCCTAAAGGAAAGTCATTTAGCTCGAGCAAGGCTGAACCATCTGGCCCACAGTCTCCAGATTTGATATCCATAGGAAAATTAGCACCTGCTTGCACGCCTCTAAGCGTTACTATTATCTGAGTTCCACCGTCGGCTTCGTCCGTAAATTGTACCTGACCATTTATACCGCTCCCTGCCACTTCAAAAATCCCATAGCTTGCCGTTTCTAAGGTTTCAAACTCCTCAGAACGCACCCCTGTTGTGGTTTGTTCCGCAACATTTGTTTGGCTAGAAGGCGTTGTTATTTGGTTCATTTCGGCATTTGCCCCTATTTCAGTACAAGCAAGAATCGTACCCATATCCGTCTGAGAGGCATGAATATTAAGGTAATAATCCTCGGAAAAAAGGGTCGTGTAAGGAACGTCGGTAACAGTAATACCAAGACCTGTTTCCCCAACTACGCTTTCTAACGATACCGAAATTCCACCACCTGAACCACAGTTGCCAATGTGGAGATGGGCTGGGTATGTATTTCCAGCCTGAGTACCTGCGAGGCTTATAGCGACAATCGTACCAAAAGGGTATTCTCCAAGCCAAACATTTCCTGAGATGCCACTGTCATTGACCGAGCTAATTGGGTAACTTGTGGACAGCATAGCTGGACTGTTTGTTTGGGCAAGAACACTACCCAACCCAAACAAACTGAAGACAAAAAGAACTATTTTCATAACTTCCTTTCTGAGCACTATTTCAGATTTTGTTATACTGGTAAGCACTTAAAAACACTGTAAGGGTTGTTAAAATGCTCGAGCCCTATTGTGATAGTGACCTATTGAAATGGTCTTAGTTTCATTTCTTAAAAAAGGACTAAAAGCCCTCGAAATAAACAGCAATTCAAAGTCTTGAGCATTGTTATTTCTCCGATATTCAGGTCGATTGTAAAGCAGTTAAAACTACCCTCAAAATGGTTATTCGGTTATTTGCTTTGTGAATGAACCCGCTTTACGTTGACCTACTTTCAATTCCATGTTTCATAAAAGCTTTCCAAGCCTAATTTAAACCATCTATTGCGCTACTTTTTTAGCTTGAAGATTTTAACCTTGATTCCTTAAACTTCTGTATACTCAGTTATGAGAATTCTGCTTGCAAGTAGCGAAGTTTATCCATTTAGCAAAACGGGGGGTCTGGCAGATGTGGCAGGCGCTTTGCCTGAAGCGCTCGTTAAACTGGGTCATGAGGTTTTAGTTGTTAGCCCTTGGTACAAAACCTTAAAAGCAAAAAATCCCCCTTTATGGATTGGGGATGAATGGGTACCCTTTGATAATCATATTGAGACCTGTGGTATTGGTGTGCTCGAGCAAAACGGTGTCACATATGGCTTTGTCGGGCATCCTTATTTTCAGCGTGATTCTCTTTATGGCTATTCTGATGATGTCAAACGGTTTTGCCTTTTTACCAGAGCCATTCCTCAACTAGGTGCTCGGCTAAACTTTGTACCTGACCTGATTCATGCTAATGACTGGCACACTGGTTACCTGCCTATGCTTTTAGAGCATGGCTGGCATATGCCTGAGGGTTATGTCCGTAAACCAAGCGTATTTACCATTCACAATGTCCAGTATCAAGGTAACTCGAGCCTAGATGAAACGCTAAACTGGTTAAGGCTACCTGGTTTTTTACGCGACAGTTATATGAATTATTTTGGTAGTGCTAATGCAATGCAGGCAGGCCTCGGGTTTGCCGATAAGGTGACAACTGTTAGCCCCACTTATGCTGAAGAAATCAAAACAACAACCTATGGTTACGGCTTAGATGGCACGATGCGCCATATCTCGGACAAGCTTTCTGGCATTGTTAATGGCATTGATACCGATATCTGGAACCCTGCAACCGATCGCTATATTACGCAAACCTATACTGCTAAGAGCCTGAAGAAAAAAGATTTAAATAAGCAAGCCCTTTGTCAGCGATTTAAACTAGATCCAAGTAAGCCGATTATTGCCGTAGTCTCTCGCTTGGTTGATCAAAAAGGAATCGATGTTTTTATTGACGCAGCTACAGAGCTTCTCTGGCAAGATTGGAATGTCTTTGTCTTAGGCTCAGGTGAGCCAGCATTAGAGGCTGCCCTCTCTAGTTTGACCGCAAGAAATCCTGGTAGATTTGCCAGCTTCATTGGTTACGATGAAACACTGGCCCATTTGGTTTATGCGGGTGCTGAGAGCCTTGCTATTCCAAGTCGCTTTGAGCCCTGTGGTTTGACCCAGCTCATCGCCATGCGCTATGGCAACATTCCTATCGCCAGAGCTACTGGGGGGTTGGTAGACACTATAAGTCCAAGTGAAACCGGATTTTTATTTGAGCATTTAACCGTAAAAGGACTTTTATGGGCTACCAAAGTTGCAAGGGACGCTTTTGATAACACAAGCTTCTGGCAAAAAATGATGAAAAACGCTATGTCGAAAGATTTCAGTTGGGAACGTTCGGCTAAAACTTATGTTGACTTATATCAGTCAATTACGGGAATAGAGGCATGAGCGAAACAGCAACAAACTGGCAAACGCTTTTTGGGGCAGGCAAACTCGACGAAGCCTTATTAAGTTATCGGCTTCAGGCTGAAGAAATAGATAATAACACGCTCGAGCAACTTGAAGCCTTGTCAAGTATGCGTGATGCTCTGAGAGCCAAAAGCTGGAACAAGGCAATTAGAATCATCAAAAATCATGATGAGCCCATGAGCCTAGTCGATTCTGAGGTACTTTTAGGAGAGCTCGAGCGTCTCAAAACGGCTGCTGAAACCCTTGATAAACGCCAACCTGAAGCAGCGCTAAAAGAGCTCGAGGCGATTCAGCTACCTGTTTTAGAATCTGAAAAAGATGCACTCCTGGGAACAGCTTATATTTACACTAATGACCTAGACGCCGCACAAGCTGCCTTTAACAAAACTTTGGAACTTGACCCAAAGCACTACCGAGTTATAACCAATTTGGGTAATCTCGCACTTGAAAAAGGAAATCTAGACGAGGCCATTCAAGCCTACGAACAAGCCCTAAAAATCGATGAAGGCTTTTCAAATGCCTTGCATAACCTTGGCGTTGCTTATCGCAAAAAAGGTCAGGTCAATAAGAGTGTCCAAATGCTTAGAAAAGCGCAAAGCTCATCTCAGCGACAACTTCGTGAAGAGGCAAGAGAAGGCTTTAGAGGGGGTAATAATCCGCAAACTCTCAAGCTTTTAAGGTGGTTTATTTATGGGGTCATTGCCGTTATTGTCTTTTTCTTTTTAAAGGCTAGAGGCGTTTTTTTTTAAGTTAGCGAGTCTTATTCAAAAAAGTTCATTTCAAATACTAGAATTCCGGCGTAGGTTAAAACGTCCTGAGTATGCATGCAAGTATGCGCATGCGTTGCTCTTGCGTTATTAAAGATTATCAAAGTTGTAAAAAGCAGCGCAGGAAAATTCAGGTAATGAATTGTGCAACTTTACGCTAGCCTTTGCACGCTTGTGTCTTACTCTCATTCTTAACATTGCCTTTAGTCGTAAGCTATAGAACGGTAGGGCATTTTAAGCTTGGCAAAGTGCAGAGAGTTACTTTGGGAGTTTTTTTATGACGTTTTCTATTCTAACTGCAACCTATAACCGTGCACACACCCTTCCCACGGTTTATAAGTCTTTATGTGATCAAAGCTATAAAGACTTTGAATGGCTCATTATGGATGACGGTTCGAGCGATCAGACTGTACAACTTATTGAGCAATGGATAGCAGAAAACAAACTTGATATAAAATTTTTTAAGCAGGCAAATAGCGGCAAGCACCGTGCTTTGAATCCGCTTATCAAAAGCGCACAGGGTCAATTTTGCTTTATTGTAGATTCCGATGATGCTCTGACACCCCATGCACTCGAGCTACTCTTATCTCATTGGCACGATATTCCCGATGATCAGAAAAAAGACTTTGCGGGGGTTAGCGCAATGTGCCAGAGCCAAACAGGAGAGCTTCTGGGATTACCTATTCCCCAGGATGTAATCGATACCACCAATATAGAAATACTTTATATTTATCACTTGTCGGGCGATAGAAAAGGGTTTATCAGAAGCGAGATCATGAAAGCCAATCTTTTTCCAGAATTTGATGATGAAAAGTTCCTTACGGAATCCTTAGTTTGGCAAAAAATTGGCTTCAAATACAAAACGCGATATGTCAGTGAGGTTGTTTGTATTACCGATTATTTGAAAGATGGTTTAACCGAGAATCACTTGCGTCATTTAAGAAATAATCCTAAGGGCTCAACTGCTTATTATAGGAATACACTGGATTCTCCTATAATACTTCCCCTAAAGATTCGTGCTGGCCTTCATGCATATTATGTTCGCTACGCGCTACACGCAGGTTATAGCCTTGGCAAAATCATTGCAGGAGGAACGGGAAAACCTCTCCTTATGACCCTGGGGCTTTTGGCTGGCCCTTTATTTTATCTTAGAGATAGATTTCGCGATTTAAGGGATAATTACCCTAGGAAACCTGCGCCTTCAACTTTACCCCAAAATGCACCAACATAGTTTTCAAAAGTAACTAGCAAACGATTTAGATTTCTACGACTTAAATTCAGATTCATCTTATCAATTGCTAGTTCAGAAATACTGATGTTGCACAATTCAAAACACTCAAATTTTCTTAAGCATTATTACCTTTTTACCTACACTTAGCTACTTTACCTAGTTCATTTTATCTCACACTCTTGTGATAAACTTCTCCCATATTGAGGTGGGCTTTAAGGTATAAGTGCTGGCATAAAGAATATTCAGTCTTAAGTAAAAGATTGGTTTTATAGTTTGTGACGAATGCACCTGAAAGCATGCTAGGTGATACCTAAACTAGGGTGAAGGGAAAAGGATGATGACAAAGATTAAGTGGAGGAGAAAGAATGTCATGATATTTTCAATTCTAACTGCAACGTATAACCGCGCCCATACACTGCCTAAAGTCTACGACTCCTTAAAAGCGCAAAGCCTGGACGCTAGCCAGTTTGAATGGTTAATCATGGATGACGGCTCGAGCGACCAAACCGAACAATTAGTAACATCCTGGAAAAATGAAGGATGTATTAATATTCGCTATTTTAAACAGGCAAATGGTGGTCACCATAGGGCACTTAATGGCATTATTCCAAAAGCAAGTGGCGATTTTTCAATTATATTGGATTCAGACGATACGCTAACCCCCAACGCTC
>JAHEBB010000253.1 GCA_024642575.1 Trueperaceae bacterium
TGGTGGTCAAAACGCTCAAGAAAAGTGAGCGAAACCAGATTTTTTAGGGGTGGTATCATCCTAGCAAATGAACCGTTTTGTCATAAAGTTTGAAAGCCAGTTTAGACTAGACCCTTCACTACAGCATTCGCTGCCACTAGCTGTCTGCCTTGACCCTCTACTCTTTTTGAAAGCTTTGACTCTAAGGATGTGCTTAGCAAAGGCTTCCTTCGTAATTGGTCACGGTCATTTGCTAGCATTTAGTCGTACACTAAGGAGCGATAGATTGGGAGCAAATGAAGCCAAACCCGAAAATTAGTCGAATCTTAGCGGGTATAGTTTTGCTTGCTTTTCTGCTGAGTGCCTGTGTTAAATCAGAAGGTCAAAGTCAAAATCCTGTCAATGACAATCGTTCTGATAGCTCTATTTTAATTCTTTATGACGATAAACCTCCTGTTACAGAGCTTAGACGCTCAGCTCAGTTATCTTTAGCCAACTGGGATCAATTTCCTTATAATGATGCCGGCAATATTTACGCGCAGATGCTGTTAAATTTGCTGGGTGGGTTTGAAGGGCTCGAGCCAAGTATCAAAGGTTTGTCTAGCTATAAAGCAGGAGAAGCCTTTAAGCATAAACGCACCTTTTATCTAGGAAGTACCCAAAATGAAGCACTTCCTGCAAGATTTAAGGAAGATGTTCTAGCGGGTGCGCCAGTTACCTGGATAGGGTATAACTTTGAAAGCCTTGACAAAGATAAAGCCTATAGAAATCTTGGGGCTAGTTACGCTACCATGCACGAAAACTATGGTCAAGACTTCAGCTCGAGTTTTGATCATGTACTTTACAAAGGGTATTCTTATTCTAAGTTTCACGGGCCCATGGAGCTTGTTGGCGTAAGTTTGAATGATGCTAACGTCCATGCCTGGGCTTTTACCCCTCAAGGGGAACAAAGTCCTTATATTTTGCAAAAGGATGCCTTCTGGTATGTTGCAGATATTCCCTTTACCTTTCTCACCGAGAGAGATCGTTATCTGGTTTTTGCCGATTTACTCTGGGATATGCTGGGCTTAAGCACCAGTTGCGCACCCCAAGCGCTGTTACGCTTTGAAGATGTTCGACCTTTTGACCGCGCTCAAGACCTAAGCAGAGTGTTTTCTATCATGAAAGATAGGGGCATACATTTTGGTGTTGCAACCGTGCCCGTATATGTCAATATAAATAATGGTGCCTATCTCAACTGGTCAGATAATAAGGAAAGTCTTGCCGTCTTAAAAACCTATCAAGCAGATGGTTGGGCATTTATATTTCAGCACGGAACGACCCATAGTACAGATAACATGCTTAATCTTCAAGGAATCTCGGGGGCCGACTGGGAGTTCTGGGATGCGGCAAGCTATTCTCCCCTCAAAGGTATGACCGCCGAATCTGCGCTAAAGCGCTTACTTATAGGTAAACAGCTACTCTATGACGCAGGTCTAAACCCTATTGGCTGGATAACCCCACACTACGCTGCGCCAACCGATTATCTCAAAGCCTTTAACAGTGCCTATAATCTCTACTTTGAACGGCGTTTTGTCGAATCTGGCATACTTAGAACCACCCAGTTTTTCCCTTATCCCGTAAAGGATAGTCTCGGTAGTTTTGTATTGCCCGAAAATGCCAATTATGTTTCTGAGACCAATACGCTCGAGGCTATTCTTGAAACTGCCAAAGCCAACCGTGTGCTCCGCTGCCCGTATCTGGGCATATTCATGCACCCCTATATATTTAACCCTGACTACCAGGGTGCTGACAAAATCAGCCTAGAAGCTTTAGAAACCTTTATGAGTGATCTGCAAGCCCTTGGCTACGCCTTTGTAAGACCCGGCGAGGTAAGTCGTTTTACTGCCTCTGTACCTAAAAATTAGAAAGTTGACAAAAAGCTTCGTAAGCCATCCTCTGATTTTTTTAGCCTTTTTGCGTAGACTCAAAAGATGAAACTTTCGCTTGGATACTCGCCTTGTCCCAACGACACTTTTATCTTTTACGCCTTAGCTCATGGCAAAGTTAGTCCTGAACTTAGTTGGCACATTGAACTCGAAGATGTCGAAGGTCTTAATCAATGGGCCAAAACTGCTCGACTTGATGTAAGCAAGATCAGCTACCATGCCTATTTTCACCTGACCAAAGACTACGTCATGCTAAGTAGTGGAGGTGCTTTGGGCAAAGGTGTAGGTCCTCTTATTGTCAGTAAAGAAAGTCTGGCCTCTCTTTCAAACAAACGGGTTGCCATACCTGGCGGCTTAACCACAGCAAATCTTCTTTTAAGGCTTTCTCAGCCTGATGATGTAGAAATTGTAAGTTTACGCTATGACAAAATAATGCCTGCTGTCGCTAGCGGAGACGTTGATGCTGGGCTAATCATTCATGAGTCAAGGTTTACCTACCCTGACTATGGTCTTAAAAAATACCTCGATGTAGGCGAATGGTGGGAAGAAAGTACAGGTCACTTATTGCCTCTTGGAGGCATTATGGCAAAAAGAGAGCTCGGAAAAGTGCGCTTAACGCAAATAAACGAGGCGTTAAAGCAAAGCTTAGATTATGGCTATCAGCACCGCGCCGAAGCCCAACCTTATATAGCAGCACACTCTCAAGAAATGAGTGAAGAGGTCATGCAAAAACACATTGACCTCTATGTCAATACCTATTCATATGACCTGGGGGAAAAAGGCAAAGCAGCAGTAACAGCGCTTTATGAGCAAGGAAAGGCTCGAGGCTTTTTACCCGAGATAGCAGCGCCTCTTTTTCTCGAAGACCTTTAATTTCCCAGCTTTTGCCGCTCTTGCTCCACCAGCACTCGGCGCAAAATCTTGCCCGAAGAGGATTTAGGTATTTGCTCAACAAACTCTACGATTCTTATCTTTTTATAAGGTGCAACCCGCTCAGCTACATGGCTCATCACCTCATCAGCCGAAATTTCAGCCTTTTTCACCACAAAGGCCTTAGGTAATTCACCTGCCTCTTCATCTGGTATGCCAATAACAGCAACATCTGCAATATTAGGGTGGGTGAGTAAAACGGCCTCGAGCTCAGCAGGCGCAACTTGTAAACCTTTATATTTGATAAGTTCTTTCACTCGGTCAATGACCGAAAAATAACCTTTTTCATTAACGATAGAAATATCCCCTGTATGTAACCAACCCTCAGCATCAATAGTATTTGACGTCGCGGTAAGGTTATTAAGATAGCCTTTCATAACCTGGGGTCCCCGAATCCAAAGTTCACCTGAAGCGCCAGCCTCAGCATCTTTCCCTGAAATAGGGTCAATAATACGGCACTCCGTATTGGGTATTGCTGGACCAACCGAAGCTCTATCAATTTTATCTGCACTGTCAGGATTGGCGTGACTTACCGGGCTAAGTTCGGTCATGCCGTATCCCTGACATACATCGCAGTGTAGACGCTCTGCACAAGCAGCAGCCACATCGCCGCCCAAAGGCGCAGCCCCAGAGAATATTGTTTTTAAGCTTGACAGGTCATAGGTATCAACCAGAGGGTGCTTGGCCAAACCTAGGACTATAGGGGGTACTAGATTGGCATAGCTAATTTTATAGGTTTGTATGATGCTAAGAAACTGCTCCATGTCAAATCTGGGCATAGTGACAACTGTAGCCCCTTTATAGAGCGCATAAAACATGATAACCACCATGCCATAAATATGATAAAACGGCAAAAGACCCAGCATAATATCTTTATCACTTATAGGGTGAGGACTAACTTGTTGCATGCCTTCAAGCTGCTTTATATTGGCAACGAGATTATAGTGACTGAGCATCACACCTTTGGGTAAACCCGTAGTACCGCTCGAGTAAGGCAAAACCACAATATCCTCTTCGGCATTTATTTTGACTTCGGGTAAGCTACCATCGCTTTGCAATAAGCTTGCAAAAGAGGTGGCTCCCTCAGCGTCACCAAAAACGAAAAACTCTTTGATAGCTATACCTTCAGCACCTTTTTTAGCATTCTCTAAAAACTGTGGAATGGTTAGTAGATAGGTTGCTCCAGCATCTTTAAGTTGGTGATTTAACTCATGCGGGGTATAAAGGGGGTTAATTGTCGTTACAATCCCACCGAGCTTTGCAACTGCTAGAAAAGCTAGGGCATATTCAGGGATATTAGGACTATAAATAGCCAAAACATTACCTTTTCCGAAACCACGTTTTGACAAACTTGAGGCAATTAATTGAACAGCACCTGCTAATTGCTTATAAGTAATTGTGCGACCAGATGGCCCATCGATTAAGGCAGCTTTATCACCATATTGTACTGCCTTTGCTAGCACAATCTCGGTAAGAGACAGTTCAGGAATCTCTACATCAGGAAAGGGGCTCTTATAAATCATAGCTACTCCTTAGGATTTATGCCGTATTGTTACGACAGCTGAAAATTTAGACTCGTCAGGTACAAACTTTCGGGTAAAGCTCGACCTAATTTATATCCTTTGCTTATAAGTTCTTTATATACCATTATTTTAGCTTCAAAAACGTGCAAAGCTTCTTTTTCTCTTTAGCCTTTGGAACAGCTTTACGGCAAAGCAGAAACATAGTTTTGGAAAAATATAGAGCCATAATAGAAAAGTGCATACTATCCAAGAACTCGTTGAACTCATCAAGCTCGAGCCTCTCGAAGAAAACATGTTTCGGGGCCAAAATTATCAGGCACCCTGGAACCGCGTCTTTGGCGGTCAGGTTCTGGCTCAGTCACTGAACGCCGCCACACGTACCGTAGCCGACGATAGAAGTGTTCACTCTGTACATGCCTATTTCATTTTACCTGGTGACATTTCTCAACCCATTATTTATTTGGTTGACCGCATTCGAGACGGCGGAAGTTTTACCACTAGACGCGTGGTGGCTATTCAAAAAGGTCGCCCTATTTTTAATATGTCAGCTTCGTTTCAACTCAAACAAGAGGGCTTAGATCATCAAATAGCTATGCCGCAAGTTCCTCCGCCTGAAACCTTGAAAACAGATGTAGAACTGCTCGAGTCTATGCCTGAGGTTCCTAAGCTCTTTCGCGGTGCTCTACTCCCCAGACCTATCGAGTTTCGTCCTGTTGAAAGTTTTGAACTCATGACAGGAAAGCCGCAAGCGCAAAGACACGTCTGGATGAAAGCCAAGGATGCTTTGCCCCATGACCCTGCTTTGCACCAGCAGATTCTGGCATTTTCTTCCGATTACAACTTACTATCGACCGCTCTCTTACCTCACGCCCAATATCTGCAAGACAAGACCTTGCAACTGGCCAGTCTCGATCATGCTATGTGGTTTCACCGCGAGTTTAAGATGGATGAGTGGCTACTGTTTGAGCTCGAGAGCCCCAGCGCCTCAAATACCCGAGGTTTTTCAAGGGGAAACTTTTTTAGTCAAAGTGGCAAATTGGTTGCATCGGTGGTGCAAGAAGGTCTGATGAGGGTCCTTGATGAAACTCAGACTACCTAGCTACTTTATTGCCAATTCTGAAAGGGAACGATGTCAAAAACGATACTGATTACAGGAGCCAACCGAGGTCTTGGGCTAGGACTTACCAGAAGTTATCAAGCAGCCCAGTGGCAGGTCATTGCCACGTGTCGCAACCCAAATCAAGCTCGCGACCTGCTTAACTTAGGGCTCGAGCCGCTGACTTTAGATGTTACGAGCGCCAAATCCATTTTAGAACTTAAAGGCAGACTCAAAGACCAAGCTATTGACATCCTTTTTTGCAACGCGGGCATTTTTGGTCCAAGAAATATAGGTATCGGTAGCTTAGACGAAGCAAGCTGGCTAGAAGTGCTAAAGGTCAACACCATTGCCCCAACGCTCATTGCTCAGGCCTTTGAGGCAAATGTAGCAGCAAGTCAGGATAAACTGATGGTTTTTATGTCAAGTAATCTCAGTAGTATCGCCAAAAGCACGGGAGGAGAATACATGTACCGCAGCTCTAAAGCTGCTCTTAATATGATCGTTGCTAGTTTAGCCAAAGACCTCGCTTCCAAAGGCATTCGCACTGTTTCCATAAGTCCTGGTTGGGTACGTACAGATATGGGCGGCTCTGAGGCTTTACTCAGCGTTGAAGAGAGCGTTAGAGGGATAAAATCTGCCCTTGATAACTTGGATTCGAAATCCTCAGGCGTCTTCCTTAACTATGACGGTACCCCTATTGCCTGGTGACTTTGAAAAGACTTAAGCCAGAAAGTAGCTTACTTTCTGGCTTAGATTTTAGATTTCCCAGGGTTTCAGTGTTGATTACGCGACTTGAGGCTCGAGCGTCCAATCTTTAGGCTTACTATCTAAGCCGAGTCTCCAGGCAACGGCTTGCGCCACTCTTATGCCTGCTTTACCATCACCATAAGGATTAGGTTTACTGCGCATTTCTTCTAATTCTGATGGCGTACCCAATAGACCTAAAAGAATATCTCTTACTTTTGGCGCTTCGTTTCCTGCAAGCTTCAATGAACCAACTTCAACCCCTTCAGGGCGCTCAGTCACATTACGTAAGACCACGACAGGCTTACCTAAAGAACTTCCTTCTTCCTGTATGCCCCCTGAATCAGTAATGATTAGGTCAGCATGTTTTTGTACCGCAAGTGAACTTAAAAAGTCTAGCGGTTGCTCGAGCCTAATGTTTTTAACATCCTGCATGGCTGGATAAACCGCATCACGCACAGCTGGATTAAGGTGAACGGGGTAGACAAATGTATAAGCGGGATAGGCTCTGGCCACATCTGCCAGCGCTTTAGCAAGATCAGGCATAAAAGGCAAGTTCTCGCGGCGGTGCATGGTGATATAAACCAGTTTTTCTTTAGGGTATTGCGCAGGTAAAATGGCGCGGTCTAGGAGATAATGCACCGCATCTACCGCCGTATTACCTGTAATAATCATCTTCTCAGCTGACTTACCCTCATTTAAAAGGTTTTGCTTTGACCAAGCTGTTGGCGGCAAATCAACATCGGTGAGGACATCAGTTAATCGCCGATTCGCCTCTTCAGGAAAAGGCTGTTGCATATCAAAACTACGCAAACCAGCTTCAACGTGCCCAATAGGAATACCTTCAAAAAAAGCAGCCATAGCTACAGCAAAGGTTGTTAGGGTATCACCGTGGACCAAAACATAATCAACTTTAAGCTCTTTTAGTTTGCTGGCTGCTGCTGGCACCATCCGCCCCATAAGTTCGGGAAGGGTTTGCCGTTCTTTCATAAGATCAAGGTCAGCATCGGGCTTGAGTTTAAAGATATCAAGCATCTGATCGAGCTGCTCGCGGTGTTGCCCCGTTACTAAAGTAACAGGGGTTATCCCCTTTTGTTCTTGCAAGGCATAAATGACCGTAGCCATTTTAGAAGCTTCTGGACGCGTGCCAAAAGCAACGCATACGCGTTTATTTGTCATGGACTAACCACCTAGTGAATTAATTCGCTCTCTCCTAAGTTCTACTAATCGAAGCACACAAACCATAGTAATGGATAGGACGATGGTCACAACGGTAATATTCAACAGGATAGTTGGGGTATTTGACAAGAACATTCCCAGGATACCTAAGGCTAGTGCAACCAGCCACAAACTAATGACAGTAAACTGTTTTGACCCACTTCTAATTCTTATGAGATCGTGCAAATGGTCATTTGAAGCTTCAACCGGGCTGGCACCTTTGGATAAGCGGCGAAGCGTTACTTGCGTGATATTCACAACAGGTAAAGCCAAAATAAGTATAGGCGCAACAACGGTAACAGCAGCACTTACTTTAAGAGCGCCAAGGACGCTAACTGCGGCCAAAACATAGCCAAGCAAGTAAGCTCCCGAATCCCCCATAATGATTTTTGCTGGACTAAAATTATGTCTTAAAAAGCCCAAAGATGCGCCAGCTAAAGCCGTCAATAACAAGATAGCTGCGCC
>JAHEBB010000254.1 GCA_024642575.1 Trueperaceae bacterium
CAGATGCAGTATGACACGCTCAGCGTTTTAAACCAGAAAGAGCAAATTTGAGCGCCTCGCCCAAGCCATTACGCCAGGTTACCCAGTTATGCCCGGAATTTCGCTCAGCATACTGAACATCGTAGTCTTTAGCGTTTAATACCTCGGCAACTTGTTTATTAATGTCATAAAGCCACTCGAGCTTGCCTGTGTCAATATACCAGCGTAGTGGCAATCGTTCTTTTTCTCCAAGCGTTTCCAGTACCCAAGAGCTTTGTCCTGTGTAAAAATCAAGCTCATCAGGACTGCCCATAAACGCCCCCGATTGACTAATCACCGTTTGAAAAAGGTCTGGGTGCTTGATGCCCAGAATCGCGCTCATAAGACCCCCTAAACTTGCTCCCATAGCCCCCCGTTGAGAAGTAGTAGCCAACTCTGTCTGAATAAAAGGTAGTAATTCTTCAATTATAAAAGCTTGATAACTATCATTGTAACGATACTCTTTGGCACGGTCATTTGGCTCAATAAAAATCAGATGGACAGGAGGGTAGCCTTCTGCTATCAAGGTTTCTAAAACTTCAGGCAGTTTGGCAATGCGGTAATAAGCCACACCGTCCTGAATGTAAAAGGTGGGTAATAGCTTGTCTTCAAAGCCTGCTGGGCTGTAACTCATAATGCGGCGAGTTTCGGCAAGATGCTTTGACTCGAGCCTGAAACGCCGCACTTTGCCCTTGGCTTCTAGCTGCGGATTGGCCAGAGGGTCTGCCCGATAATCTGGCCCTATTACCGCACTAATTCCTGGGTACCAGGGATTATCTGCCTTTTGTTTATTTTCAGGGTCAGGTTCTAAACCTTTGGCATCTGTGGCTGCTTTGGGGTTTGTTTCGCTATCTCCTCGGACAAAAGCATATTCAAAATAGCAGTCATCAGGTAGTTTAAGCTTAAATGAGCGAATGGTTTTTGGACTAAGCTTTTGGGGTCGCCTTTCCATATCGGTTAAATCAGAAACGACATAACTTGCCCATTTCGGGATTTTGATACTAACATCCATACAGAACTTTATCAGGCAGACGCTAAAAAGACTGGCGTTTTAGCTGGGTTTGATTTTAGCCAGCTTTCATTTTAGCTAGGCTTATGGTCAAGCAAAACCTAGACTTAACGGTCTTCAGGGTTCATCCCAGGGGCATTGGTTAAAAAGCGACTAAACCAAACCGCGTGCATAGCCAATAGGAGCAAAAATAAACCAAGGGCAAAAAGCAAACTGAGTAAAGGCCCAAAGGGCATAGCAAAAAACAGACCAAAGGCAAAGAAGAAATAACCAATATAGGCTGGAAAATCGACAGGGAAAAAGTAATCAATCAAGATGAGAGCAACAGCCAGAATAAAACTAATCTCCATCACACGCCAATTTTGGAGCTGAAGCAAAAAATCATACATAGCCCTATGATAACAGGTTAAGACTACTATTAGGTCTGAAAATCACAGGTTAAACTAGGGGGCATGTCTTTAACTCACCTATTTGATAGCCTGACTGCCGAGAAACTCCAAAACAAAGCCTGTGCCAAATGGCAAAATTACTCTTCTGACATCTTACCTCTTTGGGTTGCTGACATGGATTTCCCTGTTTCCGACAAAATCAAAGATGCTCTAAGAAGCTACGCTGATAGCGATAATTTTGGCTACCCTTCCTACCAAGGTCTTCCTGGTGTTAAGGAAGTTACCCTTAAAAGACTAACTGAGCGCCACGGTTGGACGATTGATGCCAAGGCTTTGACCTTGATTAATGGCATCGTTCCGGGTTTGTTTTTAAGCGTTATGGCTTTAACAAGCGCGCAAGATGAAGTAATTGTACCAAGCCCTATTTATGGGCCCTTTAAAATGGCAATTGAAATGACAGGGCGCAAAGGCGTATTTGTACCGCTTTTAGAGCCCAACTATGAGCTTGACTTTGAAGCCCTTGAAAACAGCGTTACCCCTGCTAGCCGAGTGCTTATGCTCTGCAACCCGCATAACCCTGTGGGCCGCGTGTTTCGCCGCGATGAGCTAGAAAAACTGGCCGAATTCGCTTTGCGCCACCGACTTTGGGTGGTTTCAGATGAGCTTCATAGTGATCTGGTTTTTTCTGGGCATAAACATATTCCTTTTGGCTCTTTAGGCGGCGAAATTTCGCAGCGCACAATTACCTTGTTTGGGCCTACAAAGACTTTTAATATTGCAGGTTTAAAAATAGGCTTTGCTGCCTCAGAAAATCCAGCGCTTTTAAAACGCTTTGAAGCGGTTAGTGCTGGACTTATGGGTCAACCTAATGTCTTTGCTCAAACAGCGCTGCTGGCTGCTTTTTCCGAAGGGGATGCTTGGCTGAGTGAAACCCTAACTTACCTCGAGCGTAACCGTGACTTTATTGGCGAATATGTAACAGCAAACCTGCCTCAAATTGGCTACCGCGCCCCTGAAGGAACCTACCTAGCCTGGCTTGATATGCGTAAATTAGCGCTCGAGAACCCTGAAACCTTTGCGCTCGAGCAGGCCAAAGTTGCCCTTAACAATGGCGCGTGGTTTGGTCCTGGGGGTGAAGGCTTTTTAAGGCTGAATTTTGCCACCTCGAGAGGCATTGTTACAGAAGCGCTCGAGCGTCTAAAAACGGCGGTTAATGCCCTATAGATGGCGTTTGACCCTTATCCGACTAGACTAGAAACTTGCCAGCTTTGTCCGCGCTTGGCTGAGCACCGAGAGGCCGTAGGTAAGCATGAGCGCATGCGCCGCCATAGTTACGCAAAGGAAAGTTACTGGGCAAAACCTGTTCCTGGCTTTGGCGATCCAAAAGCGCGTATCTTGCTGCTTGGTCTAGCCCCAGGTGCTCATGGTAGCAATCGCACAGGACGCATGTTTACAGGCGATGCCAGCGGAGATTTTCTATACCCAGCCCTATACCGCGCAGGGCTGGCATCCCAGCCTGAAAGTAGCTCTCTAAAGGACGGCTTAGCGCTAAATCATCTCTGGATAACGGCAGCCTGTCGCTGCGTACCCCCAGGCAATAAACCTCTCAAAGATGAGCTTGCTAACTGTCAGCATTGGTTAAGCTATGACCTGGACGGTCTCAAAAACTTAAGGCTGGTACTGGCTCTAGGCTCTATTGCCCATCATAGTTATCTGGACTATCTGAAAGCCAAAGGGCATAAGATCGTTAAAAAGCATTACCCCTTTGAACATGGTCGCTTGCACGAAATTGAAACTGCAACCCCTTTACTTAACAGCTATCATGTAAGTTTTCAAAATACCAATACAGGTAAATTGACCGAGGCTATGTTTGATAGCATTTTAGCAAGGGCTAAAAATTTGGCATAGACTCTAGTCTTTGAATCTCTGAATTTTCTAAGCTGGATTTTCTAAGAATGATATACTCTAGTTGGAGGACGTTTTTTACTGCTCTTTCAGGGAAGAGACACTCAAGTACAAGTTACGAAAGTCGTTAAAACACTTTTTAATGTATTACTTACTTAGGCTATGTCATGAGTTCAATCTTTCAAGAAGTTTAGTCTCTTTTCGTATTTCCATCAAACATAGTTCAAAACATTTCATCTTACCCAACGCTTAAAAGTTAGCAAAACTGAAAGTCAGGAGCTATTTAAATGAAAAAAATAAGGTCATACTAAAGTGATGGATTTGTCTCATAATGCTGGTCTGGCAATTGCTGTTATCGTTGGTTTAGGTATGCTGGCGCAGTGGGTTGCCTGGCGCATTCGCATCCCGGCCATTTTACCCTTACTGGTTATCGGGTTTTTTATCGGCCCTATTTTTGGTTTGCTCAATCCCACAGAGCTTATTGGAAATGACTTTTTGTTCCCAGCGGTATCCTTGGCAGTTGGGCTGATATTGTTTGAAGGGGGCATGACCCTTCGCCTACCTGAAATCAATGAGATTCGCTCAGTGGTGCGCAGGCTCATTACCGTGGGTGCTATTGTGACTTGGCTCGGGGCAACGCTGGCAGGGCACTTTATCGTGGGGCTCGAGCTTCCTCTGGCCTTCCTCTTTGGTGCACTCATTATTGTAACTGGCCCAACGGTTATTGGCCCTTTAATTCGCAATGTCCGCCCTACCACCAAAATTGCCAATGTGCTTAAGTGGGAAGGCATTCTGATTGACCCCGTAGGTGCTTTAATTGCCGTTTTGGTCTTTGAGTATTTGCTTCTTGCCAGTAATGCAGACCCTTTTGGCTATACGCTCTTTTTGATGCTACAAATTATCTTGATTGGTAGCCTGGTAGGGGTTGTCGGCGGGTTTTTCCTGGCCTTTATTTTACGCCGTCATTTTGTCCCTGATTATCTCATTAATCTCGTCTCGCTGGCACTTGTGTTTGTTACCTTTGCCCTTTCAAATGAGCTTGCACATGAATCTGGTCTTTTGGCAACCACCATTATGGGTATGATCGTAGCTAACCGCAAAGTACCCAATCAAGAAGACTTGCTAAGCTTTAAAGAGACCTTATCCATCTTGTTCATTTCAATGCTCTTTATTGTTTTGGCAGCCAATGTGCAACTAGAAATTATCTTAGACGCTCTTAGTTGGCGCAGCCTTTTACTTGTTCTGGTCATTATGCTGGTTGTGAGACCTTTAAACATTTTTATAAGCAGTATGGGCTCGAGCTTAAGTTTTAATGAAAAACTTTTTCTCTCCTGGATTGCCCCTCGCGGGATTGTCGCGGCCTCGGTAAGCTCCCTTTTCATTTTTGAACTCAATAGAGCAGGAGCTTTTCCCAATGCCAGCAAGGTTGAAGCTCTGGTGTTTTTGGTCATTGTTGGCACCGTTATTCTTAATGGACTTACCGCCAAACCGCTAGCGACCTGGCTTAAGGTCGCCGAACCTGACCCACAAGGTTTTCTGATTATGGGTGCCCATAGCTTTTCACGGAATATTGCAGCCTTTTTACAAAAAGAAGGTTTTAACACCCTCTTGGCTGATACCAACTGGGCAAATATTGCTACAGCTCGAGTGGATGGTCTGAATGCCTATTACGGTAGTCTGCTGTCAAATACCAGTGATGATGAGGTCAGACTTTCAGGCATTGGTCGACTGCTAGCCCTCACTTCAAATGATGAGGCTAATGCACTCGCTACCCTAAAGTACGCTCGCGACTTTGGCTCGCAAGAGGTTTATCAGCTACAGCCTAGCCAAAAAACTAGTGACCGTAAACAAGTCAGCGAAGAACAGCGTGGGCGTACCCTTTTTAACAAAACAGCCAGCTATGCCAATTTTAGTAACCTCTTTAACCGGGGTGCCAAAATAAGAAAAACCGATATTACAGAACAATATGGTCTTAAACAAATTGCAGCCAGCTACGGCAACAGTTATATTCCTATGTTTGTTATAAACGGCAAAAAGATTAGGGTTATGTCTGAAAACAGTAGCGAACCTGAAATTGGTAGCAGCTTTGTTTATCTCGCTGTCGATAATGCCAATAAAGAGGAAAGTGCAAAGAAAAAGGCCTGAAACCAAGCCCCAAATAAAAAGCCCTCGAGCGTGTAGCTCGAGGGCTTTTGCTTGTTTAACCTTTTATTCGCTGGCTTCGTCTAAGAACTGCTGCAACTTCTCAGTATTCACTGTAATAGGTGCGCGGCGGCGGCGTACAGCGCCGTACTCTAAAAGACGAGCAAGGCAATGAGACACGGTTTCGCGAGTAGCGCCAATCATCTTGGCAAGGTCTTGCTGCGTCAGGTTAAGGTCAATCACGGTACCGCGCTCGCCGTCAACACCAAAGTCATTGGCAAGACGAAGCAGTAAGTTAGCCAAACGCCCAGGGGCATCAAAAGCGCCAACTTCAGCAAAACGTGATTGGGCTTGCCAAAGGTTGGTTGACATAACCTGAATAAATTTCATAGCAATGTGTGGGTGCTGGGCTAAGAGACGCTGGAAGTCAGCTTCAGGAAGCACGATAAGCGTGGTATCCGTAACAGCTTCAGCTTGATTGGGGCGGCGCTCTGAAGGTAAAAGCAAAAGTTCGCCGAAAATATCGTACTTACCAAAAAGGGCAAGAATCATTTCTTTACCATTGGGGAAGTACATGCTGATTTTCACCATGCCGTCACGGATAAAGTAAAGCGCATCCGCGTGATCTTCCATATGATAAATAATTTCGCCCGCAGCGAACTTTTTGTAAGGCGTAATGCGAGTAATTTGCTCGAGCTCTTCAGCTGAGAGATCTTCAAAGAGTTGCGTATTTTTTAAATGCCAGACTAAACTTGGATATTCATGCATGGCAAAGGTATAACATCACTGTCTTATCTCACGCAAGCTTTGAGGGCCAACTATGATTTTTTTAACACCCTAAGTCTCAAATTTTGCCTAGTTTAGATGGTTTTAGGTCAAGGCGTATCTAAAAAGTCAACAGTCTGTCAATTTTTTCCAATAACTTGCTTGGCAGCTAATTGTTACCTATTTAAAAAAGCTGAATAACTAGAAAATGCCCCTAACCCTTAGATGCTCTGATAAAGTCTCCCTTTTGAGCGCAACGCTGCCTATTAACCAGAACCTTTGCCAAAGAAGCAGGCAAGCCATTTCGTCTGGCAAATACGACTTAGTTAACGTTTAATTGCTAAAAACTGTGCTTATACTAAGTCCGTTGTGAGCTGTTATAGCGCAACGGTTAGGGAAGAATTATGTTTGCATTTTTTGCTGCGCTACTTATCGTAGTTGATCAGCTGACAAAATTCTGGGCAGCCAGCACTTTTCCGCTTGGCTCAATAGGTAGATATATTGGTCTTGGTTTTTATTTTACGTATGTTCAAAATACGGGTGCAGCCTTTGGCATTTTTCAAGGCATCAATATTCCATTAGGTTCTTTTATCTTAAATGGTACAAGACTGCTCGGTTTACTATCTGCTACCGTATCTTTATTTATCTTTATTTATTTGTGGCGTCACCGCAAAACCATGCCTTTACTGCAACAGTCGGCTTTAACGCTCATTTTGGCAGGTGCTCTGGGCAATATGATTGACCGTTTCAGACTTAGCTATGTCATTGACTTTATTCACTTCAATACCAGCTTTTTGAATTTTCCTGTTTTTAATGTTGCTGATAGCTGTGTGGTGATTGGCGCTGGACTCTTAATTATCTCGAGCCTCTTTGGCCACCCAAAACCACAGCATAGTAAGTCAGAAAGTTTTGCCCATACCGAAACACTTGAAGAGGTCAAACCGCTAACGCACGAGCCAAATAAACCTGTCTCGTAAAACCAAATCCTGGAAAACTTCCCTTTTTGACCACGCTGTGCAAACCTCAAATGCCTGCCAGACATTGCGTGGATCTAGCTCAAAAAAACACTCACAGCCTTTTTTTACTAGGAAAAAGGCTTGTTTTTCTAACTTATAGAACAGCTCGAGCCCATCCTCCCCCGCAAAAAGAGCCAGTTCTGGATCATGCTGCACTTCTGGGCTAATCCAACGTTTATCAGATAAGGGTAAATAAGGCAAATTGGCAACCAGCACATCCACTGTTTTAGCATAGTCAATCAGTTTGGCATCCCTTAGTAAATCTGACGGGACAAAGGTTACACCCAAACCCAGGCGCTTAGCATTTTCCTTGGCGATGGCTAATGCATCTGCTGAGATATCACTTGCCCAAACTTCTGCGCTTGGGCATTCCAGTTTTAAGCTCAAGGCAATGGCTCCACTACCCGTACCCATATCTAAGATTTTAGGATGTTTTAAAGCTTTTAGTGTCTTTAAAACCCTTTCAACCAGCACTTCTGTTTCTGGTCTTGGGATAAGTACATCAGGCGAAACTTTTAAATCTAGACCATAAAAATGAGCTTTCCCCAGAATGTGCTGCAAAGGTTCACCTGCTTTGCGGCGCTCGAGCCAATCGTTTAAGGTTGCAACTTGCTCTGCTGTTAAAAGGCTCGAGCGGTTTAG
>JAHEBB010000788.1 GCA_024642575.1 Trueperaceae bacterium
GACATTAGCTTTTTGATTGATGAAGAGGGTGGTGTATTTAACGCCTATAGTCAGACCATCTGGCAACCCACATTGCTGCACTCAGGCGGTGAAGGCTTTATTGCTGAGCTTTTTGTCCATCCTGAAAAACGTGGTCAAGGTATAGGAAAAGCCCTTTTGGAGCAAATCGTTCAGGAAGGTAAAACAAGACAGTGCAGCCGTTTATGCCTGCTCAATATGCGCAACCGTCCATCTTATGAGCGGGCGTTTTACAGCAAACTAGGCTGGGAAGAAAGACCCATAGCCGCCAATTTTATCTATAATCTAAAGGATAAAACATGAAACATTTACTGATGATTGATAACTACGACTCGTTTACCTATAACCTTGTGCAATATCTGGGAGAGCTGGGCGTAGAAATAAGCATTTGGCGCAATGACAAGTTTGAGCTCGAGGCCGTTAAAGACCTAAATCCCGATGGCATTGTGATTTCGCCTGGCCCTTGCACCCCCTATGAAGCGGGGCACTCCATTGAGGTTATCAAGCAGTATGACGAAAGTTATCCGATTTTTGGCGTTTGTCTGGGACATCAGAGTATTGGTGCAGCTTACGGTGCTCAGGTCCTAAGAGCCAAAAAGATTATGCATGGCAAAACCAGCCAGATTAAGCACGATGGCAGCGCTATGTTTAAAGGGCTCGAGCCTGAGCTTACTGTCACGCGCTACCATTCCCTCATCATTAAAGACTTACCTGATGAACTTGTCGCCAATTCCTGGGTAAGTGATGAGGGCGAAGAGGTCATTATGGCGGTAAGACATGCCGAAAAGCCTGTCTGGGGCGTGCAGTTTCACCCCGAAAGTATTTTGACGCAAACCGGACATCAGATGCTGCAAAATTTTATTGATATCTGCTAATGGAAAAGCGCTTTACAGGTAACAGCACACGGGCATGGCTGGTTTCTTTTTTGAGCATAGCCTTTGGTCTAACCATGTTCACCTTTGATTTAGCAAGCAAAAATTGGAAGTTCCAGCTTGATCTAAATTTCATTGAAATCCTTATTGTTGTATTAACTATTTTTTGGTGGCGCACTGAGATTAGCCTTAACAAAGAAGTGATTCGTATCAAGCAGTTGTCTTTAAAAGAAATTCCTGTAGCGAGCATTTCCCGCTTAAGCGTTGCCTGGAACCCCTTAACGGGCTACATTGCCGCTATTGAGTACAAGCCTAATGACGCTCGGCGCGCCAAACGTCAGTCTTTTTTTGTCAGCTTTTATAAAGAACCTAAGCTCTTTTTAAAGACTCTGCACAAGGCGCTACCAAAAGAAGTCGCTATCGATCTCTGTAAAAAGTGTAAAGAGGAGCTTAAATAAGATGGGGCAAGTCAAAATTTACGGTCTTAAGCAGCATTTTCTAGGCAAGCGAGAAGCGCTATCGGAGGCCATTCATGAGGCAGTTGTTGAAGCGTTAAAGTACCCCAAGGATAAACGTTTTCACCGTTTTATTGGGCTCGAGCCCGACGATTTTATCTATCCCCCAGAGCGCTCAGAAAACTACCTTATTATAGAAATTCTAATGTTTGAAGGTCGCTCAAAAGAGGCTAAAAAACGGCTTACGAAACTGCTTTACCAGAATCTAGGCGCATTAGGCATAGCGGCAAATGATCTGGAAATCATAATGATTGAAACCCCCAAGGAAAACTGGGGCATACGCGGCTTACCTGGCGATGAGCTAAGCCTGAATTATAAAGTAGGCGTTTAGTGGAAATGAGCATCATTACCTCGAGCTTTAACCGTAAGGCTTTACTTTTGGAAAAGCTCAAAACCTTAGAGACGCAAAGCCTAGCTTTAACGCGCTTTGAGTGGCTGGTTTTTGTCAATGGTAGTGATGACTCATTTGAAACATTAAGCAAGCTAAAAACCCCTGTTGCGCTCAAGCTTTTTAAAGCCGAAACGCAACAAAGCATCGGGGAGGCTCGTAATACTTGCATTGCGCAAGCACAAGGGCAAATTCTTTATTTTTCAGATGATGATTGTTTGCTTGAACCAGATACCTTAGAAAAACACCTTGAGGCCCAAAAAGACCCCTGTGTGGCGATTGGTGGCATTGACTTTGTTAGCGAAAAAACCGAAACCTGGCAACCTGATAGGGTTTCTTTCTGGAATTTGAATGGCGCAAACTCGAGCCTGCCCAAAGCTA
>JAHEBB010000789.1 GCA_024642575.1 Trueperaceae bacterium
GTTCACCTGACACAACACGTACGGTTAAATCAAGCGTTTCCTTGCCCACCTCATCCATAGGCGTGCCATCAAGATAAGCTCCCGCATTGACATCCATATCTTTTTCTAAAAGCTTAAAGCGCTCGCTGGTCGTCACAATTTTGATGGTGGGTACAAAAGGGAAGTTAGTAATAGAACCATTCCCTGTTATAAAGAAAATTAGATTACAACCCGAAGCAATTTGCCCTGCAATACTCTCTAAGTCATTACCTGGACTGTCCATAAAGTAAAAGCCACCTTCAAGCATGCGCTCACCATAGTCAATTGCAGCATCTAACCTGAGTTCAGGGTCTTTTTTCATGGCAGCACCAATGGACTTCAGCACGATGTTGTAAAGCCCCCTCAGCTTATTACCACCCGATGGGTTGCCTTCGGCACTGGTTCCGTGCCAAGCAGCGCGCTCTTTAAAACGCTCAACCATCATCAAGAATTTTTTGGCCGTTGGCAAATCTTTGACTTTTTTAAGCACATAGGCTTCGGCACCTATAAGTTCATCGGTTTCAGCTAAATTGGCAGCGCCTCCGTACCGAATGACCTCACGTGCTACCCAGCCGGCTAAGGGATTGCCCGAAACGCCCGAAAAAGCATCAGAGCCACCACATTGCAAGGCAATTTTGAGTTCACTTGCCGAGACTTCTTCGCGCTTTATAAGGTTGGCAGGCTCGAGCCACCTCTTCACACCATTTTCAGCCTCAAGCAAATGATCAGCGAAATTACTTGTCAGGCTCATAAATGCATGCGGAACTTCGTTTAAAGGGTACTTATGGCTTTCAAGATAAGCCTGAAGTCGGGCATTATTCACCGCTTCATCTCCCCTATCGACACAAAGTACCGCAGCCACATTGGGGTGAATGACCAAGCCAGAGAGGGTACGCAAAACCAGCTCTAGGTTGTTCGGGTCATCTTTGGTACCACCTTCGGTATGAGCTAAGGCAACCACGCCGTCCAGATTTTCATAAGCGGCTAATTTGTCTTTAAACTTAGCCTCGAGCGCTTTAACAAAACTACCTGTTAGCGAACTTGTGCCCAGTAAAACGATAAAATTTCGCGTGCCGACGCCTCGTTCTTTGCTGCGGCGAAACCCCATAAAGCTTAACGTTTCTTGATAGCGACTTAATTGCTCAGCTTTTTTAAAGGTCGCTTCATCAAGCTGGTAAGGCACAATTTCATCTTGAAAGTTCGCAGTTTCTGGCAAAGTCAAACTTAAACGTCGAGCTTTTAAAGTCTCCAGCGAACTCTTAGTGCAGACATAATCTCCTGCTTTGATTGCTCTTATCGCCCGACCAAAGGGCATAGCCCAGGAAAGCAAGGTTTCACCCTCAGCAATGGGTTTGATGGCAAAACGATGCCCCTCTAAAACGGTGTGCTCGAGCTTTAGCGATTGGCCCTCAAAATCAATTTCGGTTTGTGGCTCGAGCCTGCGCGTTGCGATGGCTACGTTATCGGTTTCAGCGGCTAATCTGCCGACATCCCAAAATGCAAATTTTTCCATTCAGTCCTCTTTTGGCTAGCTAAGCCTTTTAAAAATGAATTGTGCTCATTTCCTTAAATATGCAATTTTTCTTATCATACCGCTCAATTTTCTTTTCTAATGAATTTGTCTGTTTACGAAATAGCTTGACCGAATGCTGAATCTAAGTCTAGGTTTGGCTCGAGCCCTTAGCTAAGGCATTTGCTATGCTAAACTCATGAGCCAAAACAAGTCTCACTCAAAAACCTCAACAGAGGATCAAACCAAAACAATGTTGCCCGAACATGTTCAGGTCAACCGCTCCTACTGGGACAGCATGGCATCTGACTGGGTGGGTGCAGGCGAAAGAAGCTGGAAACAAGCTGAACCAACTTGGGGCATATGGAGTCTGCTCGAATCTGAGCTTAAATTATTACCAGAAAACATGCAGGGCATAAAAGCCATAGAACTTGGTTGTGGCACAGCCTATGTCAGCTCTTGGATGGCAAGACGTGGCGCAGACATTGTTGGTATTGATAATTCAGCCGAGCAGCTAAAAACTGCCAAGCGCCTTATGACCGAATATGGTCGCAATTTCACCTTGATTCACGGCAATGCCGAAAACGTACCTTATCCAGATGAATCCTTTGATTTTGCCATTAGTGAGTATGGCGCAGCCATC
>JAHEBB010000255.1 GCA_024642575.1 Trueperaceae bacterium
TTAGCTTAAGTTGGCTACAATTACTCTTGGCTTTTGATCTGGTTTATGTTGTGGTCTGTACGGCAATCTTTCACTTTGTGACGGAAGATTAGGAAAATGAAACGGACGTTCTTAAACTTGAAGTATTTGGCAAATTTGCCTTATAGGAGGCCGCTATGGCAGTAAAATCAGGAGAAACCAAAAGACCTATGTGGCTAAATGTGTTTGGCATTAGCTGCCTTATTCTTTTTGGGGTTGCAACTTTTTTAGGTTTGGTCACAAGCCCACCTGATGTCAATCAGGGTGATCTTATTCGGGTGATGTACGCTCACGTTTCGGTCGTTTGGGTTGGTTTTGTTGCCGTTATTATGACTGCAATTTTTGGCATGCTCTTTCTCTGGCGCTCAAAAGCCATGGATGATGTTTGGGCTGTTGCCAGTGCGGAAATGGCGCTGATTTACTTTGCTTTAGCGATTATTGGCGGTATGACCTATAGCAAACCTACACTAGGCGTTTTTTGGGATTGGGATGCAAAACTTACCCTTACCGCTTTAGAGTTTGCCCTTTTGGTTGGTTACTTTATCGTTAGAGGTTTACTGGATGACCCCAAGCAAAGGGCGCGTATTAGTGCAGTTGTGTCTATCATTGTTTTGGCCAGTTTGCCTTTTAACTGGATGGCGGCAAAATGGTTCAGAACCCTTCATCCTTCTAAAAGTTTTGATATGACGAGTAGTGGGGTAAAAGATACGATGGCACCTATTTTCAGAAACATCTTGCTGTTTAATGTTGCCGTTGCAGCGCTGATTTTTATTTACTTTCTTTTTGAGCGTGTGCGCTTGGGCCGTTTGGAAGTGAAAGCTGAAGCGCTTGAAGATAGTATTCAACCAAGGAGTGAGGTCGTCCGTGTTTAATAATGTTTCCACTTGGGGTTGGGTCGCATTTGCTTGGCTCGAGGTGGTCGTGGCTTATATTGGCTACCTGATTTACTTGAACTGGCGGGCAAAGCGGTTAAAAGATAAGGACAATTAAGTGAAAAAGCTTATTTATGGTATAGCGGGTGTGGTCATTTTGGGTATCGCGGGTGCTCTGATTTACAAGGCGCTTAACTCGAGCCTGGTCTACTTTATTTTACCCAACGAATATGCTGCTCACCCAGACCAATATAAAAATCGGCGGATACGCTTGGGTGGTTTGGTGGAGGCGGGTAGCGTCAAGTACGATGATAAAAATTTGCAGCTTGCTTTTGAAATTACAGATAGCATTAAAACGTACCCTGTTACCCATGTTGGTGCGCCACCTGAACTCTTTAAAGAGGGCACAGGTATCGTAGTCGAAGGCCATTTTGAGGGTCAGACGTTTAAGAGTGACCAGCTCTTAATTAAACACAGTGAAGTTTATAAACCTCCTGTTGATGGACAACCTATCGACATAAAAATGCTTAAAGACACCTTGCAATAAGCTATTAGGCAATAACTGGGCAGGACGCACATCCCTTGCTAGGGGTTTATCAAGAATAGGACAATAGTAAATATGGATTTAAGCCTTGGACAACTGGGAATGGCAAGCCTTTGGCTGGCGTTTGCGCTGGCGATTTATGCAATTTTTGCTGGTGTTATGGGCGCTCTTAAACGTGATGCGAGGTTGCAAACCTCGGCTAGGTTTGCTGCTGTTGCGGTGTTCTTAGCGCTTACGACCGCTATCGGTATTATGGAAACCGCTCTTTTAAGTAATGATTTTAGCGTCAAATATGTAGCTGAGCACTCGCGTTTGGCGTCGCCAACATGGGTAAAAGTGGTGACGCTTTGGTCTGCCTTAGAGGGTTCGGTACTTTTCTGGGGCTGGCTCTTAACAGGTTACACGGCACTCTTAGCCATTACTGCTCCTAATAATGTCTTACGCCCTTGGGCACTTTCGATTATGCAAATGGTTCAACTCTTTTTTATTTCAGTTGTGACCTTTATTGCCAATCCTTTTATTGTTATGGCGGTGCCACCGCTAGATGGTCCGGGTGCTAACCCACTTTTGCAAAACCACTGGATGATGGCGGTTCACCCCGTTTTGCTTTATCTGGGCTATGTAGGTTTAACCGTGCCTTTTTCTTATGCTATGGCTGCTCTTATCACTCGCCGACCAGGTATTGAATGGATGACCCAAACCCGAACCTGGACGCTTGTCGGTTGGGGCTTTTTATCGGCTGGGATTATTGCTGGGGGCTGGTGGAGTTATGAGGTTTTAGGTTGGGGTGGTTACTGGGCCTGGGACCCAGTTGAGAACGTCAGCTTTATGCCCTGGTTAACCGCGACCGCTTTTATTCATAGTGTGCAGGTGCAAGAGAGGCGCCGCATGCTTAAAAGCTGGAACGTCATGCTTATTGTCTTGACCTTTTCGCTGAGCATTTTAGGAACCTTTTTGATTCGCTCTGGTGTTGTCTCGAGCGTTCATGCCTTTGGTGATGGTCCTGTTGGCCCCTTTTTCTTAGGCTTCTTTATTCTGGTAGCCCTTTCCGCTTTTGGGCTGGTAGCCTGGCGCTGGGATCAAGTCAGAGATAATGCTGAGTTAGATGCTGCTATTAGCCGCGAAGGTAGCTACTTGGCGGGCAATGTTCTCTTTTTAGCCATGGCGTTTGCGGTCTTATTAGGAACACTTTTCCCCCTTATTGTAGAAGCTATAAGTGGTAATAAAGTCACGGTGGGTGCGCCCTTTTTTAATCAGGTTAGTATTCCTATCTGGTTGCTTATTTTCTTACTTATGGGTATTGGGCCACTTTTACCCTGGCGAAAAGCCGAAGAACAGTCGTTAAAGAAAAATCTTTTGTTTTTGCTTATGGGGGCGTTGCTGAGTGCGGGCTTAGCCTTTATCTTGGGGATTCACCGAGTTTATCCTTTACTAACATTTGCCCTTGCGGGTTTTAATCTTGTAAGTTTGGGATTGCTTATTGGTGGTGCGGTAGTGCCAAGAGCGCGTCTAAGTGGGCGTAATGTTTTGCTTGTTTTTAAACAATATGCTTTTGAGAGTAAGCGCCGTTTTGGCAGCATGATTGTGCACTTTGGTGTAATTGTTATAGCGCTGGGTGTTATGGCGAGCAGTGCCTACCGTGTTGATCAGCAGATGCGTATTGATTACGGCTCGAGCGCTCAGTTTCAAGGCTATGAACTTAAAGCAGTTGGCCCCTATACTTATCCCGAATTAAGCATTTTACAAAGTGGCACTTTAACTGAGCAAGATGTTAGCCATATAAGTATTGGTGCTAAGGTTGAAGTTTGGCGGGGAAGCAAACTTCTAAAGGTTCTAAATCCGCGTATAAACCGCTTTTTGGGTCGCCCTGAGCAACCTGTGCCAACGCCTTCGGTGCTTTACACCCCCTGGCATGACATTTATTTAAATATTTCAGGCGAGCTAAATGCCGATTCAACCTCTGTGACGCTTCGTGTGGTACAAAGCCCACTGGTCACCTGGATTTGGTTAGGTGGGCTTATTGTGGTTTTGGGTACAGCTTATGCGCTTAGCCCTAGTCGCCGCAGGCTTAGAGAGACCCATGAACTTAGAGGTAGTGCTCAGGCATGAAGCGCTTTATAGGCATCGTGGTTATTATTGCTGCGCTGGCAGGACTTTTTGTCTTTGGGCTTATAAGGGGTCGGCCAGATAGAGATATTACTTCCAATTTGCTCAATAAGCCCGTTCCAAATTTTGACTTACCCCTGCATGAGCGTTATTGGGCGGAATATGGGGAAACCCTTGATTTAGCCAGCTACCAAGGTAAACCTCGAATCATTAATTTCTGGGCGTCGTGGTGTGGCCCTTGCTATCAGGAAGCTCCTGAACTTCAGGCTGCTTGGCAAGAATTGCATGATGACGTTTTAATTATTGGGGTACAAACCCAAGATAAAGGTAAAAAACAGCAAGGAACTGATTTTATAGACCAGTTTGGTCTTTCTTTTCCTAATGTGATTGATGATGATAGTCGTACAAGCGTGGCTTATGGTCTTTTTGGTGTCCCCGAGACCTTTTTCGTCAAAGCTGACGGCACCTTGGCTTACAAGCATGTGGGCCCAGTTTCAGCAGCCTTTATTAAAGAAAAAATAGCTGAGGTCTTTTAGATGATAATGAAAAGGGAAATTAGAAAAAGGAGGACTGTGTTTTTCCTCGCTTGCTTTTTCTTTTTGGTGTTTGCTCAAGAAACCCAGCTCGAGCAGCGTGTTTTTGAAATTGGGCGCGATCTTCGTTGCCCCGTTTGCACCAGTGAGTCTGTAGCGGACTCCAATGCTGAAATTGCCGTGCAAATGCGTGACATCATTCAACAAAAGCTTGAAGCAGGTGAGTCAGAAGCGCAGATTAAAGCCTATTTTCAGGCAAGCTATGGCGACTGGATTTTGCTCGAGCCTCCCAAACGCGGTATTCACTTGCTGGTTTGGCTGTTACCAAGCCTGGTAGGACTGGTCGGTGTTATCACACTGGTCGTTCTTATCAAACGCTGGACTGCCCAAAAAGAAACCCTTCAAGTTAACGATGCTGATCTAAAAAGGGTGCGAGAGGCAATGGATAAAGCCTAGATGTTGACCCTGATTATTATCATTATTCTGGCACTTATCTTCTTTGCTTATGTCGCCATTCCGCTGATTTTTCCAGGGCAGAGTGACAAATTACCTGACCTGCGTGACCCCATTACTCAGGATTTAGAAGAAGAAAGAGATGCGCTTTTTAGGGCGATTAGAGAGTTAGATGTACGCGATGATCTAGAGCCGAGTCGCCGTGATCAATTAAGAGCGCGCTATGAAGCCAAAGCTGCGGGCGTGCTGCGCTCACTTGATGAGCGTCAGGTCGAAAAGGTAGGACAGCCAGCACAAGCTCGCCCGACAAGTCGTAGACGTTTCCCTTATACAGCCCTGTCACTCCTTGGCATCATGCTGATTATGGCGACAGTCATGACCTCTTATGTTTTACCGCGACTTGGTGGCGGGACCGTCACCACCTTTTTTGAGGGAGATTTGGCCCAAGCCAAAGCGCTAAAAGATTTGCAGCGTGCGGCTGACCGTAGCCCCACCGAGGAAAATCTGCTCAAGCTTGCCGATAATTACTGGCAGCTTAATGATTTTGATAATGCCCAAGCAAGCTATCTGCGGATGACGACAGACCTTAACCCAGTGCCAGCTGTTGCCTTTAGCCGCCTGGGTTATTTAAAATTGCAACGCGATAATGACATTCCTGGCGCTATGACGTATTTTGAGCAAGCAAGGGCAGCTAATCCAAGCGATTTAGATACTCTATTTACCTTGAGTGAAATCTACTTTTCACAAGCTAGACCCGATGACGCCATTGAAGCACTTGAAACCTATTTGAGCCTGCCTGAGGGCGCTCAAGATACCGAGGTACAAACTCGGCTCGAGCTTTTCAAAAAGGTTGCTCCTGTCTTAAATGCTGCCACAAAAGATCCGACAGAAGAAAACCTTTCTGTTTTGGCAGAGACCTACTGGCAAGTCGAAGAGCGTGAGCGTGCTGCCGATATTTATGTACAAATTTTAAGCAACTTTGATGCCCATAACGCTCTGGCTTATAGCCGCTTAGGTCAGGTGCTCTTTTTCTCCGGGCGCAATGACCAAGCCATTGACATGCTCGAGCGTGCTAAAGCTATAGATGATAGAGACTTAAATACCTTGCTCTTTTTGGGTAATGCTTACTTCAGTACTGATCAGCTTGAAAAGGCGATTGCTACCTGGGAGCATTATGTTGAAGTCGCAGGTGGGGAAGCTGCCGCAGGACGCGTCCCAGGACTCATAGAAAATGCTAAAGCCAGACTTGCCGCAGGCCCTTCAGAACCCGCGCAGGTTGCCGCAACCCAAGAGGTCTCAGGCGCGAGTCTTTTTGCCACTAACTGCGCAAGCTGTCACGGCCCCACGGGTCTAGGGGGGGTTGGCCCGACTTTAGTCGCAAACAAAAGAGCCATGGACGCTGCTAATGTTCGTAGCCAGATTCAATTTGGTCGCGGTATGATGCCTGGCTTTATAGCCAGTTTGACTCAAGAGCAAATCACTATCTTAACCGATTATGTGGTTAATAGTCTCTCGCAGGGACAAACCAGTGAGTGAGCCTGAAGCTAAAGCGAAGGTAAGTGAAAGCCGCAGACAGTTAATAACCTGGCTTTGGCGCTTGCCTGTGCTAGCAGCTATAGGCGGTGCAGGCTTTGCTGGTTATGAGCTTTATAAACATCTTGATAAAACCTTAGCAAGTAAAAACCCGATCTTTAGCCCCAAAGCTAAAACCGAAATTGCTGATACTTCTTCCTTTGAGCTACCGTGGTCGTTTCTTGAGTTTACGCTCGAGGCTATGCCAGCTATCGTCTTTAGCGTTCCTGAGGCGATTTCTGGAGGGGTGAGCAGAGAGGGCAAGCACTTTATTGCCTTTAGCCGAGTTTGTACGCATATGGGTTGTATTGTTCAGCCCAATGAAAATTTTGAAGCTATTGCGGTGTCTTACAATTACCGTACTACTTCACCAGTGCTTGCCTGCGGTTGTCATTTTAGTGTTTTCGCCATTGATAAAGCAGGTGAAGCGGTCAGTGGCCCGGCAATTTTGCCCATTTTAAGAGTGCAGCTCGAGCTTGAAGGTTCAAAGCTTTATGCTGTTGGGCTAGAACTTAGACCTGTTTAGGGTTATGCAATGCTAAAGCGATTTTCTCAAACGAGAGTCATTATTTTTTTTGGTCTTGTTCTCCTTGGCGGTTTGCTTTACTGGGGAGCTCAGCTACTAAAAACCGAACCACTTGATCGTTTGCCACCGAATAGTTTTGAAGATCTGACTGGCTCAGAAATATCCCTGTCTGGTTTGATAGGTAAGCCTGTCATTTTAAATTTATGGGCAACTTGGTGCGCACCTTGTCGCCGTGAATTACCCATGATGGCTGAGCTTGCTGCACAACACCCCGAGGTTCATTTTGTCTTTGCTAATCAAAAAGAATCGGCTGAGCAAATTCGTCGCTACCTGGAGAGTCAGGGCTTAAGGCTCGTGCCGGTTTTATTAGATAAAAAGGGGGATTTGGCAATGAGATCAGGGAGCCCAGGTCTACCTACAACGCTCTTTTTTAATGCCAAAGGTGAGCTGATTAAAACCCAGCTTGGTGAAATTAACTCGGTTGAACTGTTTAATACCCTAAGAGATTTACAGCGCTAAAATTTAAGCTTATTGGGTTCGCAGTTTCAAAATGAAGTCTTTGGTTTTTACCCTTTGCCACATGGCAATCGCAAAAATCAGCATGGCTATAAGCTGCAAGAGTGCTGCTAGAATGACAAGAATATACAAACCTCCACGTCCTGTCATGCGCCACCAGGGTTCAGTCATTAAGCGTAAAACAATGCCTGAATTTAAGATAAAAAAGGTCATCGCCTCGAGCCTTTCTTGCCTTAAGCCCCCAGGACGGGGCATCATCCAGTAGGCAACACCCATGACCATTCCTAGAAAAAAGCCAATAAAGCCCAGGTGAAAGTGCGTTGTTCTGAAGTAAACCATAAGCTCTGGTTTTAAAAACATAAGTACACCCAAAAGACCCGTTAGGACCAGATAAATAAGGGCAGCGCGAATTAAGTAGACTTCAAAACGACTCATTGCTCAATGACCTAGCCCAAGCACCCAATCAAGAATGGCTATTGCTTCCTCATCATTTACACGCTCAATGGGTTGTGTGGGCATGGCCATGGCACTTGACCATTTGCCACTGCTGCCTTGTCTTAGGCTTAGAAATAAGCTATCGGCAGCATCTTGGTCTTGATGGTAGCGCTCAGCAATAGCTTCAAAAGAGGGGCCAACAAGGGTATTTTTTAAGTCATGGCAGTTGGTGCAACCGCGCTTGAAGACCAGCTCCTTGGGAGTAAAGCTGAGAC
>JAHEBB010000790.1 GCA_024642575.1 Trueperaceae bacterium
TACAATCATAAAATATTAGCAGTTATAGGGCAGTTTAGAAATATAGATAGAAAACGGAATCTTTCTATGAGTAACGGCTGACCCTCAATGGTAATGCTTGTTCGCAATACGTTTGTAAAGCGCTATATTTTTGCCTTTTTGACAACATTCGTCCCTAGAAAAAAGTAATAATGGCGACATAAGCTCTTAAAGGAGATTTTATGAATACACAACGTTTAACAATCATCACCGCAATTGTCATTGTGCTGGCGGCTCTCGGTTATTATTTTTTTCAGCGCAATCAGGCAGCGCCAGCTAGCACCGTAAAGTTTGATGGCACGCTGGATTTAAGCCATCAGCCCATGATTGGGGGCTCTGATGCCAAAGTTGAGGTTGCTGCCTTTGAGGATTTCAAATGCCCCGCCTGTAAAGGCTTTGAAGATCAGATTTATCCTCAGCTCGAGCGTGATTACATTAGACCCGGCAAAATCAAGTTTTACTTTGTCAATTTTGCTATTCCCCTAGGTGCAGACTCCAATACCGCTGCTAATGCAGGTGAATGCGTCTATGAGCAAAACGAAGCCGCCTTCTGGGAATACAAAACTATTCTTTACCGCTCACAACAAGCCGAAAACCTAACCTGGGCTACCCCGGCCTATCTGGTCGAGTTAGCCAAAACCTATGTTCCAGATATCGATGCTGAGGCGCTTAAAACCTGTATTGATGAAGACCGTTATGCAACTCGGGTTCAAGAAGAGCGCGCTATGGGCGTGAGTGCTGGCGTTACAGGAACACCCACCGTCTTTGTAAACAATCAGGTTGTCAGTAATGTCTATGATTATCCTGCTTTTAAGGCTGTCTTAGACGCCGCACTTAATCAATAATGAAGCTACGTGATTTAGGGCTTTATCTGGCCTGGATGATTGCAGTCATCGCAACCTCAGGTAGTCTTTACTTTAGTGAAGTCAGGCATTTTATACCCTGCACCCTCTGCTGGTATCAGCGCATTCTTATGTATCCGCTGGTCATTCTCTTGGGTATTGCCAGCTTTCGCAACGACAAACGAATTATTCCTTATGTCTTACCTATGAGCCTTTTAGGCTTGGCTATAGCGACTTACCATGTGCTCGAGCAAAACATTCCTGGGTTTGGCGCACCTGCGCTTTGTAGTGCTGGTATTCCCTGTAATGTTAAGTACATTAATTGGCTAGGTTTTATAAGCATTCCCGTTTTATCTTTAAGCGCATTTAGCCTTGTATCTATCTTTTTGCTCGTTGCTTTAAGAAAAACCAAACTAGCAGTTGAAACCCGCCTAGCTTAACCTTAGTTTTTAAGGTATTTTTGTAGTGACTGCCGAGGCTAAGTGCAGCGCAAAATGGTATCCTTTACTTTGTGGAAGACAGTGCCTTTAGACCCCGTTCGCTGGCTGATTTTGTTGGTCAAGCCAAACTTAAAGATAAACTCAATGTTTACCTCGAAGCCACCAAGGGTCGCGGCGAAGCACTTGACCATGTTCTGTTTTATGGTCCTCCAGGTCTAGGCAAAACAACGCTCGCGCATATTATTGCCAATGAGCTAGGTGTCGGGATTCAGGTAACCAGTGGCCCTGCCATTGAAAAACCGGGCGACTTAGCAGCAATTTTGACCAATTCGCTAGGTGAAGGTGATGTTTTATTCATTGATGAAATTCACCGTTTGGGCCGCGTTGCCGAAGAAAACCTTTACCCAGCTATGGAAGATTACAAGATTGATATTATCTTGGGGCAAGGGCCTGCAGCACGCACTATTCGGCTAGATTTGCCCAAGTTTACTTTGATTGGTGCAACCACACGCCCAGGACTTATTACTAATCCGATGCGTGACCGCTTTGGCATTGTTGAGCATCTTGAGTATTACACTGACGAAGAGTTAGCCAGCGGCGTTACCCGTGACGCCGTGCGTTTGGGTTTTGAGCTTAGCCCTGAAGGCGCTATGGAAATTGGCAAGCGCTCGAGGGGAACCATGCGTATTGCCAAGCGTCTCTTAAGGCGGGTGCGCGATTATGCCGAGGTTGCTGGGGAAAGCACCATCAGCCTAGAGCGTGCTCATGAAGCCCTCAATGAACTGGGCATTGATGGCATTGGCTTAGATCAGCGCGACCGCACGATTTTAGAAAGTATTATTTTAAAATTTGCGGGTGGTCCT
>JAHEBB010000791.1 GCA_024642575.1 Trueperaceae bacterium
CCCTATTTCTGCTGAGTTGCAAGCAATCATTGGAAAATGGAAAGTTTGCTTAGGTGAGCTGTTGGATCTCGTTGTAAGTAAAGAGAATATTGGATTGGCCAGAGCTTTAAATCTAGGCTTAGAGCACTGTCGCTATAACTATGTTGCCCGAATGGATAGTGATGATGTTAGCGAACCAGATCGTTTTGAACAACAAATCTCATTTTTGCAAGAGCATTCGGAAATATCCTTACTTGGCGCGTGGTACCGACAATACGATGAAGATTTGAGTCAAGAAGTTATAGATCGTAAGGTACCCGAATGGCATGAAGATATTGTTAGCTACGCTCAGTCCAGAACACCATTCAACCATGTTACGGCAATGTTTAACCGCCAGGATATTTTAGCTATTGGTGCTTATCCTACTATAGAAGGTCGTATGGAGGATTGGTGGCTGGCGCTTAAGCTGATTAAAAACGGTTACAAATTACATAATCTGCCGAGTTATCTTGTCAAGGTGCGTGGGGGCCAATCTTTTTTTGAACGTAGGGGCGGATTAGCTTATATACGTTTTGAGCTTAAAAATTTGTGGGCGATGCGTAAGCAGGGGCTTTTATCTACGAAAAACTGTTTGATAAATAGCTTTATTAGGCTTGCTTCACGGCTTGTACCAGCTAGGTTAAGAGCAAAACTTTATAAACTTATCCGAACAACATGAGCGAGTCAGAAAAATCCTTAGGAAATACAACAGCTAGGCGGTTTTTTAGGTATTTACTTATTTGGATAATCGCATTTCTTTTTCTATTACCAAGATTTGTAGTGGTGGGTGACTGGCCACTATTCGTAACTCTGGCGCTGTCAGTACTTTTCCCGGCTTTTTTGGGGCTGATCTTAGAAGTTGTTTTTGGGAAAAAACTAGTCTTAATCTTGATCGCCGTACTAGCTTTAGTAGTTATATTTGGCATAACAGAATATTTTATTGCGCCTTATAAATGGCAAAAGGGCAGTGAGGGAATCTCTTTAAATGCGAATTTCACAACTGACATGTCTCGGCTCTGGAAAATTAATCAAACTGAGCAAACTGCTGAACCTAGCTTTAATTTTTCTGGCAAGCTTAACAAGGGTAGCTTTGATAATGAGTGGATATATCATGATTTTAGTGGAGGTTTGGCTCGCGAGGAGACAGAAGGCTCGAGCCGTTTTCTGCATTTAAAGGTTCCTCAAAATAATAATGCCTATCTAATGCGCATCCTTGAACTAGATGAGACCTTGGCAGGCAAAACCTTTAAATTGCAAGCTACTATGCGTTTTTTAAAACCTACCAAGGCTCAAAGCTGTCAAGGTATTAGTTTGCAGGTTTGGGAAGATACAGCCTCAAAGTGTTTGACTGAGTCTAGCCAAGGTGAATCATGGCATACCTATGATCTTGAATGGACTTTGCCAGAAACAATAAACTCTCGTACCCTTCGAGTATTGATTGATAATCTCGAAGGAGCAGAGTTTGATCTCAAAGATGTTGAGCTTTTTATTAATTATGATGGGGTTTGGCAAAAACAAAAAGGGCTCATACCTTCAGGATTAACCTTGAAGCTGATAAATAGAGATAAAAATTTTCAGGCCATAAGTACTCAGCAATTAACTTTTCCTTTAACGGAAAATTGGCAAGATTATTCTGCAAATTTTGCATTGGAACCTCAGACAGAATTTTTGCAAGTATTTATTTCCCTACCTAAGGGCATAAATATTGGTTTAAAGAATTGGCTAATTTCCTCTGGCTTTTTGCCCATCTACAAGGGGCGATATCAACTTTTTATGGGCCATCCTAATCTTGCTGGCCATTCATTAAGTGTCTGGACGCTTTTGACAATGGTGTTATTAAAGCAGCCCTTATTGCAACTATTTGTGGGACTCATGGGTTTTCTTTTAATTGTGTTTGTGCAGAGTCGAGCTGCTTTCTTAGGCTTCCTTCTGGGAATTGCATTGCTATACATAGGCAAAAGATTCAAAACACTTCGCTTTGCTTTTCTTGGGTTGCTATCGTTGGTAGTTTTGTTTGAACTATTACCCAATACACTTGTTGAACGCTTAAGCTTATTCTCCTTGCTTGATGGTCAAGATCGCTGGTCCATCTGGCGACACGCAGTTGAGACATTTTTACGCTTTCCTGTAATGGGAATAGG
>JAHEBB010000256.1 GCA_024642575.1 Trueperaceae bacterium
TGGCTACGGCTTAAGTAGCCGCGACCAAAGGCAAAAGATGAACCTAATTCTCCAAGGGCCAAGCCAATGCGCGCCTCGCCGACATCAAGCCCTAAAACCTTTTTTTTCATAAGCAGCTTGCCTTCATAGCCAGCGCTCGAGCACAAGGGCAACACCCTCTTCATTATTGCTGCTAGTAATGTAATTGGCGCAGGCTTTCAGGTCATCGGTAGCGTTTGCCATAGCGACACCATAACCTGCCCAGGCAATCAGCTCTTTGTCATTGTACTGGTCGCCAAAAGCCGCGATGTCTGTGCTTGCAAAACCGTAGCGCTCAGCCAAAAAGGCAATCGCCTCTTGTTTGTTAACCGTTTCAGCCATGACCTCTAGTAAGTGATTTCCTGACCATGTGCAGTAAAGATGTAGGCCAGTAAGTGCCTGGCTAAGTGCCTCAGCGCCTAAGCTTGGGTGACGAAAAAAGACTTTTATCACCTTGTCTCGTAAAAACGTTTCTAGGGTTCCGTGACCATCGGGAAAGGCCAGATTCCTGGCTTCTAGTTGAGGTTTACGCAAGTCAAAAAGGCGCTCATCTAAGTACCAACCATGATAGGTTTCCATGCCCGCCATCACTTCGGGATAAGTTTGCCGCATAAGCCTCAGCAGCTCTAATGCTTCATCTTTGCTCATCTGATGACGGTATTCGGTGCTAAGGGTGCTTAAGTTGACCAGAGCAGCGCCATTATAGGCAACGACCAAATCTGCTAATCCCAGGTTATCTGCCAGTGCTTTGATATATCTGGGCGGGCGACCCGTGCAAAGTACAATCTTTATGCCCGCTGCTTTTAATTTTGATATGACACTCATGCTACGCTTCGTTACTTGACCCTCAGAAGTTAGCAGGGTGCCATCTAAATCAAGGGCTATAAGTTTAGGGCGAATCGTCTCGGGCGTCATAGCCGGAAGGTATCGTAGCATATGAGAAGCACTTTGCCAGCTTAAGCCTTGTCTTAAACCTCAGTCAGCTTTTTGCTCGAGGTTTATTTAGGAGGGTTGGAACAAATGCCAATTGTTTTTGCAGATACTTGGGCAGTATCAAAATCTGACCTACCTTTAAGATGATACCTCGACCAGATTTTTAATAAGAGCAACATGCTCATGGCTAGTTTTGGCAAAGCTATCGCCCTTTTGTTTTATGCTTTCTCTTAGCCCTAAACCTTGCTCAAGATAGGTTTGGGCGAGACTTATGATCGGGTTTATTTGTTCTTCAAGAGAACTTACTTTAAAGGGGGTGTTTAAGCCAAATTGACTTAACAGAGCATCAAGTTTAAAGGTTTCAGCCCCAAAGCCAATAACAGGCGTACCGCCCCTTAAGGCAAAGATAGCACCGTGCCAGCGTCCACCGACATATAGGCTCGAGTGGCTTAATAGGTCAAGCCCTTGAAGCGGGGCGGTTGCCAGAGGCACAAAAGGCAATGCCAAATCTCTGGCAATGGGCTCAAAGATTCGCTCATCGGGCAAGGCAGAGGCAACGAGTACAACCTGGGCCAGTGTCGATAAGCTCTGGGCAAGGTCGGTTAGTGCTTTTTTAGGACTCGCAGCCTTGTGTCGGGCGCTAAAGCTCGAGCTACCCCCCAAACAAATAAAAGGCTTATTTGGGTCAAAGGCTAAGCTTTCGTTTGGATAGGTATCAAAATAACCGGGTCTGCTAGCCAGTTTTGCCCAGGACTCAAAAGGGGCAGGCTCGAGCCCGAAAGTGACATCGGCAGCAAAGCGCCCGTGACTCATTTTACCGTAGCGCTCGAGTGAAACAGGGTCACGAAAAACGACATCATCTATAAGGGGGTAAACCTCTTGGGCAATCTCAAAAAGAGTAGGCTGACTTAGGTCGGCAGTGTGGCAAACGAGTGCCACGGGCTTCTTAAAGTGTTTTTTTGCCAGATAGGCAATAAAAAGCATCATGCGGCTTTCGCGCTGATTTTCTAAGATGCCGCCTTCGCCGTTAATCAGTACCATGTCGCAGCTTAAGAGTGCATCTTTGACATGCTCTAATAGCTGACCTTTTAAGACCTGCTTAGCTTTTGCCTCAAATTCGCTCCAGGTTAGAGGTGCAGCGTCAGGTAGTTTACCGATGACGCGGTTAAGAAGGCTCGAGCCAGCCTTAGCTGCAAAGCTCGAGCGTCTGAGTAGTCTCATGATCTGCTTGTAAAAGCTGCGTTTTTGCGCTGTCATTTGCCAGTTGGGGTGGCTAAGCTCAAGAAGCGGCAAACATGCACTAAGCTCACCACCCGCCTCGCGAATATGGTGTTTTAACAAATAACTGGTTGCTCGACTGCCCCAGTTAGGGTTAGCCGAAGAATCATTGACAAAATAAACTTTAACGGGTTTCACTACCTATAGTTTACGAGTTGGCATTCATTTCCTTTGAAATATCTTGCACATGACTCAAACCCTAGGCCAATGGTCGCAATTCATAGGGCAAAATCTTAGGTATAGTACAGCGAGAGATGGCAGATATCATCTACTGAGAAAACCGTAACGTGATTTAAAGTCTATTGTTATTACAATGATTTTAGTGATTTATTTCAGGAGGGCTCAAGATGCCAGAAGTTAGTGCTGATGGATTTAAGCAAACCTTAAGACGCTTTGCCTCAGGGGTTACCATTGTGACGATGAAGCAAGGCGAGGATATTCATGGAATTACCGTAAGTGCTTTTTTATCTGTTTCGCTCGAGCCACCCCTTATTTTGGTAAGTATAGACAAACGTTCAAAATCCCATGAAAAGCTTTTGCAAGCTGATCAATATGGTGTAAGTATTCTGGCGCAAGATCAGGAACGCGTCAGTAATCACTTTGCCGGCTGGGACCATGAGCTCGAGCCTAAGTTTAAAGATTTGGGTGGTTTTCCTGTTATTGAGGGTGCTTTAGGCCAGATTGCTTGCCGCACCGTTGATAAGGTCGATGCTGGTGATCACACTTTATTTATTGGTCGCATAGAGCATCTTGATTGGCGAGAAGGTCAGCCACTTATTTACTTTAATGGTAAGTACCGCATGATTCAAGAACCCGAAGCCACATCCTAAACCCGTTTTAGCTTAAGGCATTTCTAAAAGGAACAGTTTGCAGCGACTTATCAACCTGAGGGTTACTGATTTGACTATTGTATTCGGAAACCTTTGATTCTAGACTAATGCTGCCAAAGTGCTAAAGCCAAAGTATTAGCGTAAAAGGTAATCAAAAGTTTGTAAGCAAAGTGGAATTAGCTATAAATCCTTTGTTGCTAGACTGACTTAGAACCTTGTTGAAATCCCCGCACCCGCTGCCCCCCCTTGTGGAGATTTTTTCAAGGTTCTTTTAGCCAAAGGTGAAGCATTGGCAAAGTTTGTCTTGGTGGCATAGGTGTTAGCAAAAGCAAACTAGAACCTTTAACTGCGGGTTCGTAACCAGAGAAGGGTTGTAATGCCCAGCAAAATAACACCAGCGCCAGCCATGATGGTTGGAACTGCGTCGCTCGAGCTTTTGGAAATCAGCCAGCCAATGAGGGGTGATGAGATGACCACACCGACATTAGAGGTTGCCATAACAATGGGCGTAAGTTGCTCGATACGCCCGGGAAAAACTTGCCCGAGCCAAGCTAGACCCGTAGGAAAAACAGGAGCAAAGGCAAAACCTATAAACATGTAAGCAAAGGGTGCTAAAGCAATATTGTGGGCTGCAATGGCACCAAACAAGGCAAATAAGGTAGAAAGCAGTACCATGGTGGGTGCTTTAATAAAGGTGCTGACAGGGGTTGCCACAAAGCGACCAACGGTCAGTGCTGCCCAGTAAAGTGAGGTGTAAAGCGCACCTTTGGCCTCGCCATAGTAAGGTGCTAGGTGCGTAGCCTCCCAGCTTGCAGCGCCAATTTCTGACATAACATAAAAAAAGAAAATGAGCAAAAAGCCAATAAATTTTCCCCAGGGAATCTGAATACTCCGCGTTTCTTTAGGCTGAGCTTCTGGGTTAGGTAGACCCAGGGCGAAGAAAAATGTAAGACCTGCGATGACCGCAAAGCTCAAAAAAGAAAGCTGGGTACGGGGAAAGAAGAGGGCAATGAGCAAAGGCCCTAAGATGGCACCTACGCCAAACATGGCATTGAGTAAATTTAATGCTGGCGCACTTTGCGTTTCAAAACTACGAGCAAAAAGCATATTCATGCCAGCATCTATAAGACCAAAGCCCATGCCAATAATAAAGCTCGAGCCTAGGGTTAAGAGCCAGCTAGGACTAAAGGCCAAACTCAGCGAACCAAGCGTCATCAATAAAATGGCAGTTGAGAGGGTAATACGGTAGCCAAATTTCATAACCACATAGCCACTAGACAAGATGCTAATCAGCGAACCGATAAAGTGTAAACTGACCAGAAGCCCAACTGTGGCCGTGCTTAAACCATAGCGTTCTTGAAAGGAAACAAAGCTGGGTCCGTACATAGCTTGAACAGCGCCAATCAAGATAAAGGCCATAAAGCCTGTAAGCAGAAGACGGCGATAGCTAGCTTGCGAGAAAAAGGTTAAAAGCAAGATTTATTCCTAACGTTGTAATCGTACATTAAAGATACTAGTCTACCCTGAAAATGAGAAACAAAGCTTGGAGTATAGTGGGCATCAATGAAAAGGGAAACATCTAAAATTATGAAACTGAGTGTATCTACATGACGATGGAGGTGATATCAGACGCTGAGCTAATCCAACATATGTCTGCCCGTCGTGAAGAAGCACTTGTGGAGTTGCATAGACGGTACGCTCCTTATTTGCTTGCTGTGGCAAGACGCATGTTAAAAGACTCAGATGAAGTGCAACAATGTGTTCAAGATGCCTTTGTAAATGCCTGGGACTATGCCAGTCGTTTTGATGATAAAAAAGCCAGTACCAAAACCTGGCTAGTTACCATATGTCATCGGCTGGCGATTAACCGCTTAAGAGGTACAAATCTTGATACGATGCCCCTGGAAAACTGGGATGCGCCTGAGCGCCAGCCTGACCACGTTGAGCGCATTTATGTTGAAGGGGCGCTAGAAAAACTAGATGAAGATGAAAAAGAGCTGATTAATTTGGCTTTTTATCAAGGCTACTCACATGGTCAGGTAGCAGAAGTAACGGGTCGACCACTTGGCACAATTAAGTCCAAGTTGAGAATTGCTCTAAACAAACTCAAAGATTCTCTGAAAGGAGGTGAGGCCAATGAATAATGACATCTTAGAAGATAAACTACTCGAATACGTCATGGGAAGCCTCACACCTGAAGAGGAAAGGGAAATTGAGGTTTACCTAAACGAGCACCCAGACGCCGCTGCCTATGTTCGCGATATGTTTGAAGTCATGGCTGATGTTGCGCTAAGCCAAGAGCCTGCTACGCTGCCCGATGACGCTGAAGCAAGTCTGCTCAGTCGTATAAGAAGCCGTGAAGAAGTGCCTCAAGAAGCGCCCAAGAATGTTATCAGGCTCGAGCCTGACCTTAAAATAAATCCTGACCTTAAGATAAATCAAGAAGACCTTGGTACGCTAAACAAAGGTGATTTCAAAGCTGGCGCAGATACTTTTGAAAAGCCAGGAAAAATAGAAACAAAAGCTTCTAATAGTCGTATTTGGTTAGGTTTTGCCTTAGCTGCCGCCCTAGCCGTTTTTGCCTACCTTGGTTTTCGGCCCCAAGTTGACCCAATAAGCCAGCAACTCAGTCAAATTTGCGCTGTACAAGGTACTGCCTGTGAACCGATTAAGGGTGATCAAAGTAGCAACCTCGGCACTATTGCCAAAAGAGCTGATAACAGCTTGTTTGTTGTCTTAAACGAAGCCCCGCCCGAAGGTCAGGTCTACCAAGCCTGGGAAATAAAGGGAGACACGCCTGTTTCTCTGGGGGTTTGGTCAGGGAGAGTTTTAGATATTTCTCAGGCTTTAAATGCGGATAGTGTTTTTGGCATCACCATTGAACCTCCAGCCGGTAGTCCGCAGCCAACCAGCACGCCAATTGTGGTTGTACCTCTTAGCTAGCTCGAGCCTCTTTAAGCCAAGCGGATGCTTTAAGCGTCCGCTTTTTTTATTTGGATTGCCGTTCCAGAATATATTCCGCTACGACTGAGCCTGTTCGTTTTGACCGATCTAGCCACTCTTGATTAAACCAGTAGCTCATAGGAGATAGGCTAAAACATCCAAACATCCAAACCCTGTGTATATACGTTTTGAAGGCCAAAAACAGGATGAAACCTGTTTAAACGTACTTTCAAAGGAGAAAGAAAATGCAAAGGATTTTAGGTGTACTTTTATTTGCTTTACTGGGTCTGAGTTTTGCTCAACCCTCTTTAAGCGTTTCACCTCAAGAGCTTATGAATGGTCAAGTAACAATTGACGCAGTTACGCTTGAGCAAGATGGTTTTGTGGTTGTTCATGCCTATGACACCAATAATGACCTGGTTTTAACCCCACCTTTAGGCGTTATGTATTTGACAGCTGGAACTCACGAAAATGTCATGGTTGACCTTGACCCTATGCTACTTAGCGAATATGGCTACGATATGGGCACAAAGAATGTTTTGCCTATGCTCCATATTGATGCCAATATGAACCAGACCTACGAATTCCCAGACGGTGGCGACGTTCCTGTTATGGTTAATGATGCAATGGTCGTTGCTGACTTAGCCCTAACTGTTGGCGCTATGGAAGGCGATATGTCTACGGACATGATGCCTATGGAAGCCGTTATTGGTGAAGGGCAATTTGAAGTTATGTTAAGTGGTGCTCAAGAAACGCCAGCGGTTACGAGCGACGCTACGGGCTCTGCTACAGTAACTCTGACAGGCTCGAGCCTAAGCATCAGTGGTGATTTTTCAGGCTTAACTAGCCCATTTGCTGGTGCCCATGTTCATATGGCAGCTATGGGTGAAAGTGGAGATGTGGTTTTCCCCCTTACTGTTACGACTGCTGACGACGCTATGAGTGGTATTTTAAGTGGTGACTTTAGCTTAAATGAAGAGCAAGTCAATGCCTTTAAGGCTGGCTATTTATACATTAATGTTCATAGTGAAATGAATAAGAGTGGTGAAATCCGTGCTCAACTTCTGCCTCATGACCTAATGATGGGCATGATGGGTATGACCCCTGCCCTTATGGTTAGCCCGCAAATGGGTAGCAATATAAGCCTCGATTCTGTAACGCTTGCCGAAGACGGTTTTGTGGTTGTTCATGCTTTTGATACCAAAGGTGATCTTGTTCTTACCCCTCCTTTAGGGGTTGTCTATTTGACTGCCGGTACGCATGAAAATGTCATGGTTGAGCTTGACCCGATGCTGCTTTCTGAAAATGGTTACGGCGCTAGCGCCAAAGACGTTTTACCTATGATTCATATAGATGCCAATGCCAATCAGGTTTACGAATTTCCTGATGGTGGTGACGTGCCTGTTATGGTTAATGGCGACATGGTTGTTGCTACTCTATCTCTAACCAACTAATCTCGATTTTTCCATAATTCCTCTCCCTGAGCCTCACTTTTTAGTGGGGCTCAATTTTTTCTAGAAGCTGTATAATCTTATTTAGCTGTTGGGTTAGTTCTTTAATATAATCCATTGGTTGTAGCGTTTACTGCTCATGACTGTTTTTGTTTATAATGTAATCAGATAATCATTTTGGTCACGATAGGGGATATTTATTCAATCTTCATCAAGTTTTCACCTTTTCCTGTTCTCAACTCTGCACAATAAGAAAGCCTTAGGGAATTTACGCCTTTCTGCGGTATGATATTTAGACTATGACGAGACTACTTGATCAATCCCTTCAAGCGTTAAGTCAAACTTTTAGCTTCATTTGG
>JAHEBB010000792.1 GCA_024642575.1 Trueperaceae bacterium
TCGATGAGTCCTAGCTCGAGCATTCGCTTGATTGATCCATACAGTGTTCCTGGCCCCATTTTGAATTGACCTTCGCTATTGACCTCAACTTCTTTCATAATGGCGTAGCCATGTTTTTCGTCTTCAGCCAGGGCTAATAAGATATGAAACACCGCTGGTGTTAGTGGAAGCAGATCATTGGATTGAACCTTTTTACTTTCAGTCATACGCAAACCTCTCTATATCAGTTATAGATATATCTGTTGTCGATATAGTAGGACTATTTGCTTGCTTTGTCAAGACTAAAGGAACTCATAAAAAAACCCGCCGCAAGCGGACGGGTATTTATTGAAATCTCGCGAACTTCGCTTAGATCTCGTTCACACTGCTACCTTTAATATTTTTAGGGAATGCAATCCTCAGAGATTCACACGCTTGGACCAGCCTTTTTGATAGCATCCGTCGTAACATCGGCGTAGCCTTCAAAATTTGACTGAAACATTTTAGCAAGGCTTTTAGCTGCTTGATCATAGGCTAAAGCATCTTCCCAATCATTTCTAGGTATCAGTAAGTCGCTTGGCACCTTGGGAGCACTCAGCGGTACCGCAAAGCCAAATATAGGATCTTCTTGATACTCCACTTTGTTTAACTCTCCATTTAGCGCAGCCTCTAGAAGCGCCCTTGTATAACGTAGCCTAATACGTTCACCTGTTCCGTAAGCACCACCCGTCCAACCAGTATTTAGCATCCAGACATTAGGCTGATGCTTTTTAATTCTTTCTCCTAACATCTCAGCATAAACTGAAGGATGCATAGGTAAAAAGGGCGCACCAAAACAAGCAGAAAATGTAGCTTTTGGCTCGGTAACACCACGCTCTGTACCTGCAACTTTGGCGGTATAACCACTTATAAAGTAATACATGGCTTGTTCAGGGGTCAGCCGAGCTATAGGAGGTAAAACGCCAAAGGCATCTGCCGACAAAAAGAAAATGTTCTTGGGGTGAGATGCCACGCCATCAGGTTCAATATTTTCTAGATGGGTAATGGGGTAAGAACTTCGAGTATTCTCGGTTTTAGAACCGTCTTCAAAATTGACACTTCGACTTACTGGGTTCATCGTTACATTTTCAAGAATAGTACCAAACTGATTACTTGCCTGATAAATCAGAGGTTCATCTTTTGGGGATAAGCGAATAGCTTTCGCGTAACAGCCACCCTCAAAGTTAAACACCCCTTGCTCACTCCAGCCGTGTTCATCATCCCCTATAAGGGGTCGATTTTTATCGGTAGAAAGGGTGGTTTTGCCCGTTCCGGAAAGCCCAAAAAATACAGCAACATCTCCTTTTTGACCAATATTAGATGAGCAGTGCATACCAAGAATCGTATCTTTGGTAAGCAAGTAATTCATGACCGAAAAAATTGACTTTTTGATTTCCCCAGCGTATTTGGTCCCACCAATGAGAATAAGTTTTTCTTCAAAGTTAATAATAACAAAGGCTTCGCTTCGGGTTTTGTCCCTCGTTGGTACTGCCTGAAAAAACGGGGCATGCAAAACCGTAAAACCTGGCACAAACAGATCAATCTCATCATCGCCTTTTGGTCGAATAATAAACATATTGCGAGCAAAAAGGGCATGCCAAGGGCTTTCAGTAATAACTCTGACGGCTAAAGCAAAGTTGCGGTCAGCCCCTGCATAAACATCTTCAACATAAAGCTCTTGTTGAGCAAGATAGGCTTTGATGCGTTTAGACAAAGTCGCGAAATCTTCTTCATCAAATTCCTGATTAACCTCTCCCCACCAAATATCTTTTGAGCTTGACGCTTCACTCACCACAAATTTGTCTTTCGGGCTTCTACCGGTATAGGGGGTAGTATCAACGACCAGTGCACCTTGATTAGACATTTGCCCAAGACCTTTACGAATCGTGATTTCATAAAGCAATGGACTTGGCGCATCCCAATAAACAGAAACTTGAGGCTTTAAGCCTAAGTCATCAAAATTTCTCATGTACTTTCCCTTCTGAAAGTAAGGGCGAGTAGCTTAAAAGTGTTGATTTTACTTTCATACTTGCCAGTATGACCTAAAGGTAATCAATCTGGCTGTTGTACATTTCAAAGAATCTCATAAAGCTTGTTTAAGTAATGAAGGGTAGGGATACCCAATAAGCCTCCTAGTA
>JAHEBB010000257.1 GCA_024642575.1 Trueperaceae bacterium
CCTCGAGCTTATTCAAAAACCTGTTTGAACTTAAGGAGTCTTGCTCGAGCTGCCAAGCTGTGTTTGAGAGAGATAAAGGCAGTGCGATTTTGTCAGCGGCGATTTCCTATTTTGCTGTCATTGTTCTGTGTTTGCTTATGGCGTTTCCGATTATTTTGATATTTGGCTTTTTTGAAGGAATCACTTTTGTCTTTGTCGCTATAGTTCTGGCACTCATTTTCCTACTCCACCGACCTGTCAAAGGTCTATACATCTGGACAATGTGGTGTTTCGGATTTGTCTACCCCAATAAAAAAGTTCAGCAACCAGAAGGGTTGCTGAACCCGGAAAATGAAAAACCTAAAGACTTACTTTGACAAAGCTGTCCTTACCTTTTTGTAAAACAATGGGTTCAGTTAAATTTAGCTGAAGCTGAATATCGGTTACGGGCTCGCCATTAAGCTTTAAACCGCGATTCTGGATCAGTCGTCTGGCTTCGCCGTTTGAGGCAGTAAGACCTGTTAAGGTTGCAAGTTTACAAATCCAGATAGCGCCATTTTCCAATTCGCTCGAGTCTATGATTTGCTCAGGAATATCGTCTGGGATACCCCCTTTGGCAATGTAGTCATAGCGTTCTTCGGCATAAGCAATAGGTTCTTCGCCATGATAAATGCGCACCAATTCTCGGGCGAAAACGCGGTGCGCTTCCTTAACATCTTTAACAATGAGGTCTTTCATTTTGAGTAAGTCAAGCGCTGTCCCTAGCTCGGTGTAGCGGTATAAGAGGTCATCAGGGACTTGCATGGCTTTTTTAAACATGGGTTCAGGGTCTTCGGCAATACCAATATAATTACCTAATGACTTGGACATTTTTTCTACGCCATCAAGTCCTTCGAGCAGGGGAGTGGTGAGGGCAATTTGAGGTTCCTGTCCATATTCTCTTTGAATATCACGACCTACCAGCAGATTAAAAAGTTGGTCAGTACCCCCAAGCTCTATATCAGATTCGATAGCAACCGAATCATAAGCTTGGGCTAGTGGGTAAAGCAGTTCATGCATGCTGATAGCCACGCCATCACGAAAGCGGTTGGTAAAATCGTCGCGCTCCATCATCCGAGCGACCGTGTATTTGGCGCTCAACGAAACAATTTCGGCAAAGTTTAAAGGTTCGAGCCACTCACTGTTATGTCTAATCTCAAGTCGGTCGGGGCTAGCATCTAGAATCTTGGTTGCTTGTGCCACATAGGTTTCGCCATTTTTCCGAGTTTCCTCAAGGGATAAAACAGGGCGCGTTTTTGACTTTCCGGTTGGGTCACCAATCATAGCGGTAAAGTCACCGATAATCAAAACCACCTTATGGCCCAGATCTTGAAACTGCCTCATTTTGCGAAGTACAACGGCGTGCCCAACATGTAGATCACTACTTGAGGGGTCAACGCCTAATTTAACCCGAAGCTGACGGCCTTCTTTTTGCGCAAGCTCGAGCTTTTCCTTGAGTCCTTCTTCGGGCACGATCTGCGCTGCACCGCGGTTTAAGAGAGCTAACTGTTCGTTTGTCGTCATGGTTTACCTTTCACAGGGGTTTTGCTTGCCTTAGCTTTTGACCAAGACTAGAGTTTATTATTTGATGGCTTATTTGGTTTAGAGGTGGGTGCTAAAGGGCAATGTTGAACTGACATAGCCATAGCCATCGTCCATAGCATCACCCCCAAATTTTGGCTGCATTGATCTTGCCATGAACCGTAGTTTAACAAAGTCAGTAGCGAAAGGTACAGATATCTTTAATCGCCAGCATTATAAATAATACTTTCCTGGTAATTTTGGGGCTCAGCTCGAGCTTACAGATTTAACAGATAGTAACTATTTAAAGCTTAATGCTTCTATTCCTATTCGCTTAATTGAGTTCAGATCTTTTTTTCAATAAGGCTTTTAAGAAATTTCTCACGACACGACTGAAAATGCGTTAGCATAGGCAGTTGAAATTATGAGAAAAACCAAAGCCTATAAACTCGCTCAGGATTTCTGGGCTAATCTCCATCTCCATAGTAGGTACCGAGAATCGTCTGAAACGATCTCACTTGTAATCACAGCCCTAATTATTGGTCTTTTAGCTGGTTTGGGCGCGGTGGTTTTTGACCGTGTTGTTCATTTTATGGGACTTGCTTTTGCTGCCTTACGCGGTGAGATGGGTGGGTTGTGGGGTTCGGTAATCGGGGTGCTCATCCCTGTTCTGGGGGGTATTTTGGTCACACCAATTGTGACCAATTGGTCCCCGGATGTAAGGGGTTCAGGTATTCCAGGTGTGATGTATTCGGTTAGCAATCTTGGCGGACGTTTGCCCAAACGGATTATTTTTTGGCGACCGCTGGCATCAGGTATTTCTATTGGTACAGGTGCTTCTTTAGGAAGCGAAGGACCGGTTGTTCAGTTGAGTGCTGCTCTTGCCTCAGTTATGGCAGACTTTTTACGCTTAAATGATGAGCGCCGGCGTAGCTTAGCTGCGGTTGCAGCTGCAAGTGGCATAGCCGCTACTTTTAATGCACCTATAGCTGGTGTACTTTTTGCGCTCGAGGTAGTCCTTGGGAAATTCACCAATAAATATTTCTCATCCGTCGTTATTGGCGCGGTAGCTGCTTCGGCACTCTCGAGACGAATTCTTGGCCCTGACCCCGCCTTTGCCGTGCCCAACTATTCTCTGGATAATCTTTATGAACTTCCTTTATATCTTCTTTTAGGCGTGCTCTCAGCCTTTATAGGCATTGCCATTATTCGTGTGATGGTCAGGGTTGAAAATGAGTTTAACCGGATGCAACTTTACCCTTGGTTACGCCCAGCCTTTGGAGGGCTATTAATAGGGCTTCTTGGTCTGGCGCTACCCGAAGTGCTGGGTCGCGGATTTGATGCAACGGGTCAAATGCTAAAAGGGGAAATGGTTGGAATTGGTTTTCTGCTGGTTATTACTTTTGGCAAGATGCTGGCGATGGGTATTTCTTTGGGAAGTTGGCACTCTGGCGGTATTTTTGCGCCGATTTTGTTTATCGGAGCAGCCTTTGGCTTAGCTTTTGGCTATAGTGTCTCAGCGCTTTTTCCTCACCTTGCAATAACGCCGGGTGCGTTTGCTCTTGTTGGCATGGCAGCGGTGTTTGCAGGCGCAGAGCGCGCACCGATGAGCACCATTGTCATGGTATTTGAAATGTCAAATGACTATCAGCTAATTTTGCCCTTACTTCTGGCAGCCGTTATTGCTACGCTCATCGCTGATGTTTTGCATCCTGAGTCTATCTATCATGTGATGCTTTCCCGCAAGGGTCAATCTTTACTCCGAATGCGTCAGGGTGATTTGTTACAGACTGTGCTGCTTGATGAAGTGATGGATAAAGATGTACCCACCGTTTTTGCCGATGACACGATTGAGCACTTTGCCGAAACCATTACCGAATCCCATCACCACGGCTTTGTGGTTCTTGATAGGGAAGACCCAGAACATTTTATTGGCATTATTACCTTGTCGGATTTAGAAAAAGCTAGGCGTGAAGGACGTTCTCTAAGTACTGAACTTAAATATATTTGTCAGCAAACGGTATACACCGCTTTACCTTCGGAGGCGATTAGTGAAGTTTTAGAACGTATGGCGCAATATGAGATTGGGCGTATGCCCGTTGTCAGCCCACAAGATCGCATAAAAGCCATTGGTTTTGTAAGGCAAAGTGATTTGGCAAGGGCTTACTATCAAGCAGTGCAGCGTCATCGGCATCTCGAAGAGCAAGAGGAGGCCGTTCGTTTAAGGGACCTCACAGGACAAGAAATTATTGAGGTCAAACTACGGCAAGATTGCAAGCTTGCAGGACTGACGCTGAGAGAGGCAAAGCTGCCCAAGGAAAGTATTGTGGTCGCTATTCGGCGCAATGGAAAAACTATTTTTCCGCATGGTGATACACGGCTCGAGCCTGGTGACACCGTCGTTGCAAACGTTGCACCTGGCTTTGGTCAAAATTTCCGCCTCTTGTTTCACCGCAGTTAAAAGTTAAGCCACAGTTTTTAAGTGTGATGCCAGTACGTTAGGTTTTTCCTTATTCACCTATGCTGGAAAGGTACGAATCTCACGTTTTTTCCTTTTGGAGCCGCCATGTTTTCGATTCGAATCCTCCCAAAAGCCCTGCTTTTAAGTCTTTTTTTTCTCGCAGCCTGTTCCCAGCAAACAAGTCCTAGTACGCCAAAACCAATAAACCTCGAGGGGAAAGGCTTAACGGCAACCTATTTCTCTGGCACAGGTTTTGATGGGGTGCGGGTTTTACGCACAGATCGCTATATTAATTTTGATTGGCAAAGTTCTGCGCCTGTACAGCATTTGCCAGGAGATAAGTTTAGTGTTCGTTGGCAAGGTCAGTTGCTTGTGCCGGTAAGCGCAAATTATCACTTGTTTTTAGAAGCTAACGGGAAGGCTGAGCTGACTTTAAACGGTGAGGTGATTTCTTCTGGCTCGAGCCTGTTCTTAAGTGCGGGTCAAACATACGATTTTAAGCTTGAGTTTGTCAAAACAGAACCTGCCGCCAATTTAAGGCTCGAGTGGCAAGCTGAAGGTGCAGAGCGCAGTCTTATACCACAAGCATCTCTTTACCCCTTGGCAAGCTTTAAAACGCAAGCTGTCACCCTTGGCAGCAATTTACTGGTTAACCCTGACTTTAGTTTAGATACAGGTGCCTGGCAGGTTTACGGTGCAGGTTCCAAAAGTAGTTATACCCCAGGTCAAGATGGTACGGGTAAAGCACTCGCTAGCTCAGGCTGGGCCTGGGTTCAGCAGGATTTACCTGTCTCAGATATTGAAATAGGTCAAACATACACGCTAAAGGGATTTGTAAAAGCCAGTCCAGGTCAGAGTTGTACACTTGGGATTGCTGGAGGTGGGTTAAGTGGTGAAACCTTTAATAAAAAGTTGACCATTAGCTTGAGCTCCTGGCAAGAACAAGGTCTTAGCCTGACCGTACCAGGGGCAACTGACTGGATGGCGGTTTACTTATCCCCTCAAGAGAGTCCTTGTCTTTACGATGATCTTAGCCTTATTGCTGGTGATACGACCCCACCCCCTCCACCCCCAAGTCAGGATGAAGCCGTTGTTTCAGGGGGCTTTGAAGATGAATTGGCGGCTTGGCAAACATTTGGTGGAACTGCTCAGCTAACATCTCAAGCACTCATAGGTAAGCAAGCACTGAGTATCAGCAACTATAGTTGGACCCAACAAGATATTACGGTGGCAACGCTCGAGCCTGGGCAAACGTATAGCTTTTCGGCCTTTGCCAAGGCAGCTTCAAGCTGCCAGGTTGGTCTTGTTTTGGCTTCAGATACAGCAATTGTATTTAGCCAGACCCTAGACTTTAAGCAAAACATCTGGCATCACCAGTTTATTGACTTTATCGTTCCTTCAAGTCTGAGCTGGGCGGCCGTTTATCTTGCATCGGATGACTTAGGTTGCCTTATAGATGAAATTAGCCTATATAAACAACCATCTAGCCTTGACCCTACAGCCAATTGGACGGGCTTTGGGCTCACCAGTGCAGGTGGAATGTTTACTGTCACGTCTGCGCTCGAGACCTTAACAGGGGTAGTTTATGGTGATTTTATAAGCTACGGTGAGACCTGCTCCTTTAAAGGCTCGTTGTTCGCGAATCTAACGGGAAATGCAGCTACTGGCAGTATTGCTGGTGCAGATGTTGATGCTACGGTAGACCTCACCTTAAGACAATCGTTTATTGACGGTCGTTTCACTTACCAAAGGGGCCCTTGTCAGGGAGAAAGTCGCTCGTTTACCTTACTTGGATCAAACCACGATTTAATCCTTGATGCGGAATTAAGATTATTGCTCTTTCAAAATGGTGTTGCGCCCTTAAATGCTAACTTGAATCTAAACGCCAATAAAGTTGCTCTCGGAAAGCTGCTTTTTCACGACAAAGAGTTGAGCGGTAATCGTGACATTTCTTGTGCTACTTGCCACCCGACAAGCATAGCTACTACCGATCATCTAGCTTTAGCCATTGGCACTGGGGGAACAGGGTTTGGACCCAATCGGCAACTTGGAGTAGGCCGTACGCGCATTCCCAGAAATGCCCCTGACCTCTTTAACCGCGCTTTTACCGACACTATGTTTTGGGATGGGCGCGTGCATGGAACCGCTGTCACAGGTTTTTCAACGCCAGCGGGTACTCAGCTCCCTACAGGGCTAGATAATGCCTTAGCAGCACAGGCCATGTTCCCTGTGATAACTCGAGCCGAAATGCGTGGAAACCCTGGCGATACAGATATTTTTGGTGCAAGCAATGAGTTGGCAAACTTAAGTGACAGCAATATGTCTGCCATGTGGTCTGCCCTTATGACAAGACTGATGAAAATTCCTGAATATAATGACCTTTTTTCCCAGGCTTATCCTGGTGTATCTACGCAAAGTATGGGTTTTCAATTTGCTGCCAATGCCATGGCTGAATATCAAAAAGATGCCTTTACCACTTTAAATAGCCCCTTTGATAAGTACATCTTAGGCCAAGATGATGCTTTAAGTCTTGAGCAAAAACAAGGTGCTCTTATCTTTTATGGGATTGGTAAGTGCGGAACCTGCCATTCGGGCGCACTCCTCACCGATAATAGCTTTCATAATATTGCCGTTCCCCAACTTGGGCCTGGTACCAGCCCTTCAGGTTTAGATTTTGGCCATTTTTCAGTATCAGGTTTAAGTCAAGACCAATTTGCTTTTAAAACGCCTTCTTTGCGAAATGTCACCTTGACTGCACCTTACATGCATAACGGTGCCATCACAGGATTGGTTGATGCGGTGGCTCATTATCATCTGATTGAATCATCCCTGTTAAATTATGACGTAGCTCAGCTCGAGCCTTCGCTGAGGGCCACGGTAAAAACCGACGCGGCAACCCTTAACCAAATTTTGGCAACCTTAGATGACAAGGCTAAAAACTTACCGCTCGAGGGTAGAGCCCAGAGTATTACCGGCTTCCTTGCTTCGCTTACTGACCCTGCCGCAGGCAATTTGTCTGCCAAAGCTCCAGCATCGGTGCCAAGCGGTTTGCCTGTTTTACCCTGAGACCCTCTTAAAATCGATAAAGTGTGGATGGGTTAGCATCCACACTTTATCTTTGTTTGAGGTAAAAACTTTGGTGGGGTATCATCCTGACAGATAGCCTGTCTTAGTGAATGTTTGAAACCTAGCTCATCCCCGCACTTGAACCAAACCATTCGCCTTTAATATCTGTCTTCCTTAAACCATTACTAAAACTTTAAACCTCAATGTCCAAAACTTTAACCAAAAAGCCCCAAATATCCGCCGCCTCCTCAATAATCATTGCGGTAGGTTTACCTGCACCATGCCCTGCATTGGTTTGAATTCGAATCAGGGTAGGCGCTTGCCCTTGTTGTGCTTCTTGTAAGGCTGCTGCAAATTTGAAGGAATGACCAGGCACAACCCTGTCATCATGGTCACCGGTCGTAATAAGAGTGGCAGGATAGGTCGCGGCGCGTAAGTTGTGAAGGGGTGAATAGGCCAGCAGAGTTTTAAATAATTCAGGGTCGTCGCTCGAGCCGTAATCACTAACCCATGCCCAACCAATAGTGAATAGGTGAAACCTAAGCATATCCATAACCCCAACAGCAGGTAAGGCAGCGCCAAAGAGTTCAGGTCGTTGGGTCATGGCAGCACCAACCAGTAAGCCACCATTTGACCCCCCTTGAATCGCCAGCTTTTTAGGAGAGGTATAGCGTTGATCAATTAGGTATTCGGCAGATGCGATAAAGTCATTAAAGACATTTTGCTTACGGTGTAA
>JAHEBB010000793.1 GCA_024642575.1 Trueperaceae bacterium
GCCTTCAGGCAACTCATTTTCATAAAGCCCAATTTTGGCAGGGGTCAGGCTAATAATGAGCTTGATGCCTCTGGCCTCGAGGAGTTTATTAATAACGACGATATGCTCGAGCGCTTTTTGCGTGGAAGCTGCGTTATTGGCGGCGTAAAAACCATATTCATCCTGGTGAAAAAGCCAGCCATCTTGGCCCGGAGGCAATGGGGCTAAACGCTGTGCTTGAGCCAGCGAAAAACCCAAAACTAAGGCTAAAATCCATTTTTTCATGAAGCTAGTTATCCATTTCGTAAGCTACAGGAATAAAGCGTTCCGGGATTTCCCAGATAACCAGTTTGGGTGGGCTTTGTAAAAAGGCATCATCTTGCAAATAAGTTTGCATCGGTTTAATTGGCCCTTTACCCTCAAGAGCAGCATTTAAGACATCGGTTTGTAAAGCCGTTTGTAAAGCGCCCGTAAAATTCCAGGTATCAATAGCGCTGTAGCTGGTGCCAACTAGGGCAACAGGTACGCTCACCGTATCAAAAAGGCCACCTTGCGGAACGTTACCCTCAGTCGTTTCAAGCTGCACTTGTTCTTTTCCTGGGCCAATAGCCTCAAACTTTCCTAGCGGAATAAAGTTTAGTAAATCACCTGTGTAAGCTTCGTTTTTAGCTACTTGGGTTTCAAACTGGGCAAGATTTAAACTACCCAAATCATTTCCTAAAGCCTCTGCTATAACCCTGGCACCATAAGGCGTCCAGTGGGTATCTGTTTGCATAAAGACTTTGCCTTTGGTTTTTGCCTCGAGCATGGGGTTAAGAAAATCAGGGGCATTGATACCTCTGGCTATAAGGATCTCTCTAAAACTGCTGTAACGATTTTGGGTGTAGCCAGGTAAAGCATAACGGCCTAAGTTTTCTTCGTAGACTCGAGCCTTAGCAGGTAGCAGTAAAACCACCAGATCAATGCCTTTAGCTGCCAGATTATTTTTAACTTGACTTATATAATCAAGCTTGATTTGTGTTTCCCTAGCTTCATTGGGGTAAAACTTAAACTCTTCATCGCTAAAAAGCCAGTTATCCTTGCCTACTAAGACGCCAGAGCGACCATTTTTAAAGAGGCTGTACTCGATGACGCCCCAGCTATCTATGGCAAACTGTCTGAAGCCAATTTGTTTATTAAGATCAGCTTCGAAAGTGGCTGCCCAAGAACCTTTAATCAGATTATGGCTTTTGAGGTCAGGTAGATTTGGAAAGTGACTAAGGGTACTTATGCTGCCCAGAAGCAAAATGATTAAAAATGAGCTAATCGGCAAAAATTTAAGCAGGTTAATTTGCCTGGATTTTGGGAGCGCTAAACTTTGCTGCATGGGAAGTCCTTAAAACTGAAAGTACAAAAAGGGTGAAAAGTTCTGGGCTGAAAGGCGTAAAATCGCCATAAGAAAAATAGGAATAATAATCAAGTGAACATGGCTAAGAGCGTGCTTGCGAAAGTCAGGTAGAGTCTCCAGATACTTAAGCCAGATGGGGCCAAAGGCAATAACCAAAATCGCAATAAAGAGGATACTTATTTGCAGACCAGTTAACTGCCAGCTCATAGCGTCACTTAAACCAAGACCGTGGACGCCTAGCATGGCACTCAGGAAAGAAATAGCTGAGCCGACATTAGGTGAGCGAAAAAAGACCCAGCCAATCATGACCAGTAAAAGGGTGCCAGGAATAGTTAAAAAGGGGCTAAAAGGTTGGCGGTTTTGCGTTTCCTTAAGGCGTTTTTCTAGCGCTAAAATGCCGCCATGCCATGCACCCCAAAGCACAAATGTCCAGTTGGCACCGTGCCAGAGTCCGCCTAAGAGCATGGTTAAAAAGAGGTTGAGGTAGGTCCGCAGTTTACCTTTGCGATTGCCGCCGAGAGGGATGTACAAATAATCTTTAAGCCAGCTAGAAAGGCTAATATGCCATCTGCGCCAAAACTCGGTAATGCTGCGGCTAATATAAGGTTGGTTAAAGTTTTCCATAAACCGAAAACCAATCATCAGACCCAAGCCTACCGCCATATCCGAGTAACCGGAAAAGTCAAAATAAAGTTGAATAGAGTAGGCAAGTGCGCCTAACCAGGCGTCTCCCATGGTGGGGTAAGGTAAAGAAAAGGCCGCATCAGCAATAGGTGCAAGGGTGTCTG
>JAHEBB010000258.1 GCA_024642575.1 Trueperaceae bacterium
GTTGCGGTTGCGCTTCTCAGGTTGTCGGTATAAATCTGCCCGTTTTCCCCCAGAACCTCAGCAAAGCGCAAGATGATGGTGGTACCTTTGGGCGCAGAACCCTTAAAACGAACACGACCCACCATATTTTGCCCAAAGTCGATAGTGTCACGCTTGCTCAAGAAATCCTGACGCGTTTCAATGGGTGCTGTGGTTTTTAGCTCAGCCATAGCTTTTATCATGTCGGCGTTACTGGCAACCAGTTTTAGGTTTGGGTGGCTGTGGGTTTCAACAGAAAGCCAATTGGAGTCGTCACAGGTTGAAGTATTCCAGTCTGGAAGCTCGAGCCTGGCGTCGTAAGCTTCACCCATAAGCATGTCGCTTTCCAAAATAGGGCCAAATTGGTGTTTCCAGCTGCTATCGGTAGTGATGGTTTCAGTGCTGCCATCTTCATAATGCAACTCAAGCTGAGCTAAAAACTGAGCCTTGTCAAAGTAAGTTTGACGATTCCCCATACCCACAAAGCCTGCTGCCCAGCCATCCCCAAGCATCGCACCAAGGGCGTTATCTCCTTTTTTCAGCAAAGCAGCAACATCATAAACCTGATACCGAACCTGTTTTTGATAATCGGTCCAGCCAGGGGCGAAAACATCATCACCGACAGTCTGACCATTGATGGAGCATTCATAAACCCCTAAAGCGCTGGCATAAAGTCTAGCCCTTGCTAAAGGCTTAGCAATTTTGAACGCCTTACGAAAACACGGTACAGGAACACTTGATCTTGCGCCACCCGAAAGTTTGGCAGAAATCCAGTTGGCTTGCCAATCTTTAGGGTTGAGTAAGCCCATTTCAAACCAGGAAATGTCACCCAGACTGGCATTCCCTTGCTCATCCCAGACTTTGACCTGCCAAAAGACCTGTTGTCTCGAGCCAAGTGTTTTACCCTCATAGAGCACATGAATTGACTGATCCGAAACCACTTTGCCACTATCCCAAAGATCAGGCTTATCAGCTAATAAGCCTTCAGATGTTGCAGCCAAGACCTGATAGGCCGTTTGACTGACACCTCGCCTTTCAGAATTTAGTTGCCAGCTAAAGCTCGGGCTTGTAATATCAATCCCAAGCGGGTTTGTTCGGTATTCGCAAATGGGTTTAACGATTTTTGTCATTACTTAGGTTACCGTGCGCCGCAGGCTTGCAAGCACGCCTGCATATGACCTTTAGCTTCTGCCGCAATGACACTGCAACGCGTAACATCGTAATCTTTTGCTCCGATTACTTCGAGATTTAAGGGGCCCGTATACCCACCTTCATGTAAGGTTCTTATGTAACCAACAAGATCAATATCACCGCGACCATTTGCCTGATTTTCAGGAGTCCCCGGCCCTTGTTGACGACCCAAGCAATCACGAATATGAACATGTTTAACCCGTGAAATAACCGCAGCAATGGCGTCTACGGGGTTTTCATTGGCACGGTAAATATGGGAAGGGTCCATATCAATGCCAAACGCTGGTGAGCTAATGGCTTCCATAATTTTTAGCGTTGTAGGCGTATTATAAACACTTTGACCTACATGTGCTTTGACGCAAAGCGTAATGCCATAATGTGCGGCACGGTCAGCAAGTTTACCTAATGCGTCAATTGATGTTTGCAGGGTTGAAGGGTCATCGGTCTTGCCCCCTGGGCCACAGTTAATAATAGGAATGCCAATTTCCACGGCAGCTTGCATAGCCTGCTCCATGGTTTCTGGGTCTTGGCTCGGTTGTTCCATAGCCAGTAGCTCGAGCCCGTAGTCTTTAGATAGCCTTTTGACTTCTGGGGCAATCTCACGCCAGCGGCTTAGGACTAAGTGCTCGCTCATGCCATTAATGGCTGAAACCTCTACACCGTCATAGCCCGCCATAGCCAAATGTTTAAAAGCAGTCTCCATATCGTGACCGCCAAAAAGAACTGTGTTTGCTCCAAGTTTCATACTTGTTCCTTTCTCCTGGGTTTTTGGCCTTTAGTCGCTAGAAGCAACTCATCGACTAAGATCTAACCCTTTTGGTATCCATAGGCTTTCATAGCAGGTTCAAAAAAATCAAAATAATGGCTGCCTTTATCTAATTTCCAGCGCTCAATAGAATCTGGTCTAACAATTATGCGTCCTAGTTTTATGCCTACAAAAGCCTCGAGCCTGTCTAAGGTTTCTTCTTGTTTTAAAACAAAATCTTCAAAGCGAACCTCGAGCCAGTGTTCAGGTTTAGGCGTAGCTTTAACCAGGTCATACTGGTACTTCCAGGAAATTGCCCGACGTAACCTTTCATCTTCGGTAAACGGGTAACGAATATTAAAGCGACCCAGATCATCTGTGACATGCCTGCTCAAAATGCTATCTCTAGGGTCACGTATCCAAAAAATATACTTAGCTTCGGGAAACATGCGAATTATCCAAGGATAACAGAGGGTGGTTTCTGGGATTTTCCAGCCTTTATGCTCAGATTCATCTTTAATCACTGACTCAAGATATCGCTCAATAAGCTCAGTAAAGGTTGGTGGAATCTCAGCGCTGAGTGCGCGACTAAAATCCCAGTTTAGTCCCTCTTTATGTTCAACATAATTGGCAAAAATGCGGCAGGCGTCATACATAGCTTCAGGCGGTACCAGATCACCTGAAGCGTTAAGGAGTTTCCCCATATAGACGCCACTCGCATAAAGCGTATGAGAAATGGCCCTCGTTCCCGAGTGCCCTCTCCCAATTACGGTCATTAAAGACATTAGAGACTTATAACCTGACCCGTTTCCCAAGATTCAATACAGGCTTCAATCACTTTTTGACCTTTGAGTGCGTCCTCGCCTGAGGCCGAAATCGCGGTTGGGTCAACACTTTTTAGGTTTTCATCTATCCAGACATTGATACGGCTACCAAAGGTTTCGCTAAAGTGCTTCATGCCACCAACATAGTCTTGCTGCTCGAGCTCTTTTTCGAAGCGTGGATAAAACGTCAGATGCTCGCATGCATCTTTTAAGACGAAGCGACCATTTGAGCCAACGACATCTAGGGTTTCTAAACCGTAGGTACCTGCTGCCCCAAAATTACCCTCATAACTTCCTCGTAAATGGCCAATAATGCCGTTTTCATAAAGCAGATTCACATGCACATTGGTCCAGGTATTTCTGCCCTTACCTTTTTTGAAAAAGGCATGCACCTTACTTACTTCCGAGTCAGCAAAATAGCGCATAATGTCAAAAGAATGAGGGTGCAAGGCGCGCATATGAAAATGCGGAGAGCTTTCATTTGGGTTATTAATCCACATAGTTAAGTCAATCATATTGAGATCACCAAGCCGACCCTCTTTTACCCAGTCTTTGGCAAGATAGGCAGCTGGTGTAAAGCGATGATTTAGATTAATCCCGTAGCGCACATTTTTTTCTTTAGCTAGAGCGACCATCTGCTCAGCTTTAGGAATCTCGTTTGAGATTGGTTTTTCGCCCAGCACAGGGATTCCCGCATTTAATAGTTCGATGGTGGGCTGGTAGTGATCCCCCCCATTTTCCATACCTGCGGTACAGACGCTGGCAGCATCAATTTTGACACCACTGGCGAGCATTTCAGCGATACTGCTAAATGCCTGCGCACCGTATTTGTCAGCACCTTCTTTGGCTTTGTCCGTAATCGCGTCACAGATGGCAACAATCTTACAGTCAGGATGTGCGGCGTACACCTTCGCATGGGTATTTCCAATATTTCCTATTCCTACAATAGCAACGTTTAAGGGCATAATTTTCCTTTCTAAATGACTCCTATGAGTCTTGATGCTTAGGCTTTCTTGCTTGGCTTTTTCTTGGCAGGTGTTTTACTGGCAGATTTGGTTTTGCTAGCCGTTTTGCTTTCTTTTTTGTCTGCCGCTTGCAATTTGGCGGCTTGCTTGGGGTCACCTATATGAAGGGTGTCATAAGCTTGCTTAGAAGAGGTAAATGACCCGAAGCCTTTTTGACCATGCCAGTCCCCTTGATGATAAATAGGATTGGGCTTTCCTGTTTCCTTTTCACGTTTGGCAATATGGGCTTCCATACGCTCACGCAAAAACGCTACTACTTCAGGATGGCTTTCGGCAAGATTGGTGTTCTCTTGGGGGTCATTGCTAAGGTTATAGAGCTCGATTTCAGGTTTGAAATGAAAATCAGGCTCGAGCGCCACAATCAGTTTCCATTCGGGGGTACGCCAGCCATGTTTACGCATCCAGGTACACTCGGTTATATAAATTTCACTCTCAAATGAGGTTGCTTCACCACGAATGAGCTTCATTAGACTTTGCCCATCAAAACGTTGACCTTTTGCTTTTATGTTGGCTAGCTCTAAAATCGTTGGTACCAAGTCTTTGTGCTGGTTATAGCCTTCAATGCGCGTATTGGCAGGCACTTTTTCAGGGTAGCGAATGATTAAAGGAACATGCAAAACATTGTCATAGGTTCCATGATGGTCAAACCAGCATTCATGTTCATAAAGCGTTTCACCATGATCCCCATTGATAACAATTATAGTTTCGTCTAACACACCTTGCTGCTCGAGCGCCGTAAAAATACTTTTTATACAGGCGTCCATGTAAGCAATCGCGCCGTCATACTGAGCAATCACATAATCCTTATCAGTGATACCAGGCGGCATCCAGCTCGCGAAAAAATCACGGAAGGGTTTAAATGCCATGACAGGTTCCATAGATTTGTTAGTCGGGTCAAGTTCATTGCCATGATAAAACATGCGTTCAAAAGGAGCTGGAGGCAAGTAGGGAGCGTGCGGGTCCATATGGCGTAAAAATAGAAAAAAGGGTTTGTCATCGGCGACCAAGCGGTCAAGTTCAGGAAGGGTAACATCATTTAGATTTTGAGCTTTTGGACTACGCCCTTCATTCCAGGAACCCCAGCCAGGAAAATCAATATAGGTATCAAAACCCCTCGAGCTTGGGTTTCCTGTAAAACCAACACAAGTGCTGCTGTAACCTTCATCTCTTAAAATTTCTGCCAAGGTTTTTATATCCGTTCTTAAACCTCCTTGGTGCCTAAGAGCAACAACTTGAGTCCCAAAAACATCTCTACCTGTGAGCATTGAACCGTAGGCACTTGTTGTAGGTACATGGGCGCTAATCGTGTTTTCAAAAAGCGTCCCCTCACGCGCAAAGGCGTCAATATGAGGGGTAGTTAACCTATGATAACCATAACCACTCATATGATCTGCTCTTAAAGAATCAATGCCGATGAGTAAAATATTGGGCTTACGCTTTTTCATCCTTAGCTCCTTTGGTTGATAACCCTGGTGCTCGAACGTGCCTTAGTAAATTTAAGTTATGCTGATAGCTAGCAAGAACCCTGCCGTACAAATCCCTTGTGCTTGACTATCAAGCAGTCAACCTTAATCTTTAGAATGACTTTACACGTGTAAGTGCAAGATGTCAATAATTGATCTTGCAAAATTGAACCCTAATATTGCTTTGGCTTTTCCTCAAACTTCAAGCTTAAGTGCGTCGTTTTATGTAACAGATTTCACAAGAAGACGCGCTAATGCTTGGTGTACCTTTTATTAAACCTCTCCCCTTCACAAATGATTTTCACCATGCTAAGCTTACACGTGTAAATTACAATTAAGTTTTTTCGTGCAATGAATGTGGTTAACACATGATTTAGGCTCGAGCATGATTACCGAATCAGGATTCCGTTGTCTTAGTGGCCTATTTTTAAAGCATGAGCTTGGAGGTGCTATAGGTAGTGTTATAGATATTTAAACCTATCGGGATAATTTTGTTTTAGTCTTTTAGACTTTACCCAACAAAGGGAGAATCAATGTACAAAAAAATTTTAGGCTTCTTTGCTTTTCTTACCCTCATAGCAACCGTTTGGGCACAACCATCTGGCCTGCCTGTAGATGTTCCACGTGAAGAGCTATTTGTTGCTGACCAGATTTACCGTTTCGGTAATCCAGGCGATTATAACCTCTGGATGGGTGGACAAACCCCCCACCTTCACGCCCTCATGATGGAAACGCTCTGGTACCGCGACCAGGAAACAGGTGAAATGATTCCAGGGGCGGCCTCTTCGGCACCTGAATACAATGCAGATTTCACCCAAATGACCGTAAAACTTCGTGACAACCTCGCCTGGAGTGATGGTGTTGCTTTCAGTGCAGATGACCTTGTTTACACTGTGCAAAAAATCAATGACACCGAAGGTCTAACGGGTAGCGGTGGCTGGAAAGCCCAATTAAATCAGTATATGGATTCAGTTGAAAAAATTGATGACTATACTGTGCAATTTAATCTTAAAGAGTCAAATCCACGCTTCCATAGCCTCTTTGAAACCCGCTGGAACGGTATCTACATGATGCCCAAGCACGTGGTTGAAAACATTGCCGATCTGACTACCGATACCATGCCAAACCCCGTTGTTTTAGGGGCCTATGTACCTACACAGTTTGACCCTACTGGCTACTGGACTCTCTTTGAGCGTCGTGCTGACTGGGAAAAAACCCCTGCAGGCATTGTTACAGGTAATCCTGGTCCTAAATATGTCTTGATTATTTTTTATGGTGATAGTGCTAAGAAAGCTATTGCCATGTCACGTGGTGAGCTAGACGTTTACTTTGACGCTGATTACGAAGCTTTCCAAACAACCCTTGAAACCACACCAACCGCTCGTTCTTGGTACAAAGAATTCCCTTGGGCTTATCCAAATGAAGTAAGTACCCGTCAGTTTGTCTTTAACCAGGAAATCGACGATGGCCTTTATGCAAACAAAGATGTACGCTGGGCATTAGCCTTAGCAATTAACATTGTTGAACTTCAAACGGATTACATTGGTGGCGTTGCCAAAGTAACCCCCATGCCTGTACCACCAACCGCCTCTTTAACTAAGCTATATCTTGATCCCATGGAAGAGTGGTTACAAAGCATTCAAATTGATCTTGGTAACGGCGAAATGTATACCCCTTATGACCCAAGCATTCCTGATCAAATTGCTGCCTGGGCAGAAGGTCAAGGTTACACCGTACCTGGCACACCTCGTGAAGTCTTTGGTACTGGCTGGTGGAAATTTGACCCTGAAGCTGCCGAAAAACTGCTTGTCAATAATGGCTTTAGCCGCGGTAGTGATGGCAAATGGCTCAAACCCGATGGTACTGCCTGGAAGCTCCAAATCATTTCTCCGCCAGATGAAAACGATGCTTTCCGCATGGCAAACGCTGCTGCTGATATGTGGAGTGAATTTGGTATTGACGTAGATCTCCAAGGCCCTGAGCGTAATGTTGTTGATCAAAACCGTTGGGTTGGTCAATTTGAAGTTAGTACCCCTTGGTACAGCTTTGTACAGGCCTCGGGTGACGCTTGGCCAGAAGTTCGTGGCTGGCATCCTCAGTACTATGTACCCAATGGCGAAGATTTCCGCAGCAAAGGCGGTAGCAACGAAGCCCGTATCAATGATCCCAAGATTGGTGAATTTATTGACGCCATGGCTGCCGTTGACCCCTCAAGCCCCGAAAATGTTCAAATTACTCAAGATTTCTTAAAATACTTCACCGAGCAAATGTACTTCATTACCACCATTAGCTTTAAAAAGTTTGTGACCTGGGATGAACGCTACTGGACAGGTTTCCCCACTTCTGAGAACCCAGATTACATGCCTTTGTACTGGTTCCAGGGTGGCAAGTTTGCCTTCCAAAGCTTAAAACCAGTCCAATAAGCTAGGCTGACTTGAGGATGTGGCTAAGCCACATCCTCATTCTTTTAAAATCTTATTTTATCTAAACTTAGTTTCAATATTTCATAATTTTTCAGGAGACACCCGTG